>CAZBHU010000087.1:0-1547 GCA_964492035.1 uncultured Candidatus Saccharibacteria bacterium | reverse complement strand
AAACCGTCGAACCTTAACCGGTTCCGTGAGTTCGAATCTCACCGCCTCCGCAGAGTCGTGATAGCACAAGATATTAGATAATTAATATGTCATTAGAAAACCTACAGTTAAATAATAAATTTGAAAGAAAAGAAAAATTAAAACAACTCTATCATAATAATGAGTATACTTCTTTATATCGTTATGATACCCCGAATACTGAATATGATGAAAAACGTGAAAATGTAGTCTCAAAAAAAGAAATTATAGGAAATTGGTTTACTGATAATATACAAGATTTAAAGAATTACATTAAAACAAGATCAACAAATGGTTCAATAATTACAATTAGAATACCATTAGCTGATTTGAAAAATTATGATGCTTCAATTTTAGAAAATACTAAAGATATGGATATAGAAAAAGGTAACTATATAGTCCCTAGAGAAATACAAGCAGATTCTTATATTGAAATTCCACTAAAAATCGAAACTCAAAATCCTAACAAATTTTTGTTTAAGGATTGGCAAAAAATTAACGATTTTGTAGATAATAATGTTTCGTCTCCAGAAAAAATATTAAATTTTATTGAATAAAATAAGATCGCACAAGGTACGTCAATTTGATATAATAAAATTATTAGAAATAACGTTACAGGGCTTGTCAGTGAAAGGTTCTAACACGAGTGTCTCCGCAATAAAATAATGAACCCAACGTGAAAACATTGGGTGATTTATTTTATAGGAGAGTGGCCGATTCGAACCGAGGGCGCGCGAAGCCGGACGAAGTCCGAGCGCCCGAGTGGGGGTCGAGCGAGTGAGATATTTTATAAGTGATAATGAAATAAAATATCCACGAGAGTGACCGAATCTCACCAACTCCGCAAAAAACAAAATCGACAAATCTCAATAATGTTGTCAATTTTTAACACGTAAAACTTACTCAGCTTGACAAAATTGTTAAAATGTGTATACTATATATGAAAACCTTAAAAACAAAAAATCATGAAAAAAGAATTCCAAAAAAGGTACTCGGATGAAGACCTGATTTTTTTTAAAGAAATTATTGAAAAAAAACTTATTCTTGCAAAGAATGAGTTTAAAGAATTAACCGGGGCTGAGTTTGACGATGGACCTAAAGACAATGGAGAAAAATCTCAAGACAATGAGTCTCGAGAAACCAATTATTTCTTGGCAAATCGTCAGGAAAAATTCATTAGGGACCTTAAGAACGCCCTAATAAGAATCGAGCAAAAGACCTACGGCATCTGTAGGGAAACAGGGGATCTTATCCTCAAAGAAAGGCTTCTACTCGTTCCCCACGCTACCACGTGTGTGGAAGCCAAGAATGATCGAGGCAAATAATTAATTTATTCGTCTCAACAACAGCTTAACACCCCGACCAAGTCGGGGTGTATTTTATTATGTATTTTTATTTTTCTTTAGATAACCTTAATGTCTCTTTTGCAATTTCTTCCATTTCATCAGTCTTCACAATCAATACTTTTACTCGAGAATCCTTTTTACTTATTTCAATCTCTACCCCTTCAGATTTATTGTTTACTTCAT
>CAZBHU010000086.1:0-1614 GCA_964492035.1 uncultured Candidatus Saccharibacteria bacterium | reverse complement strand
GCGGAGGGTACAGGATTTGAACCTGTGATCCCCTTTCGAGGATTCCGCTTTTCGAAAGCGGTGCAATCAACCTCTCTGCCAACCCTCCGCTTTTAGTATAAAAAATAAATCAAAAGAACTTTCTTGATTATACAAAATTTTTATCTTTTTTCAACCTTATGTTTTTAAAAATTAAAATAAACTTTCTCCCGTCATTTCTTCTGGTTTTTTAATTCCAAAAATTTTAAAAACCGTTGGAGCTAAATCTGCTAGGGTTCCATTTCGAATAGGTTCTTCCATTCCAACCAAAATACAAGGCACTGGGCTCGTTGTATGCGCAGTATGCTTAAATCCAGTTATTTGATCTATGTTTATTTCAGCATTTCCATGATCTGCAGTTACTAAAGCTACCCCATTTCGAGCAATTAAAGATTCTATTACCCTACCCAGTTGAAAATCAGTTTCTTCAATTGCTTCCACAATAGAAGAAACTACTGCGGTGTGTCCAACCATGTCTGGATTAGCAAAATTGATAAAGATAAAATCCACATCTTCTTGAATTTTTTCAATAGCCTTATTTGCTACTTCTTTTGCAGACATTTTAGGAGCTTCGTCATAAGTTTTTACATCCTTACGACTTGGAACTAAAATATCTTCTTCGTTATCATATATTTTTTCTTTTCCGCCATTTAAGAAATAAGTAGCATGAGCAAATTTTTCTGTTTCTGCCACGTGCACTTGAGATAATCCATTTAAAGATATTACTTTGGCTAAAGTATTTTCTACCTCTATTGGATGAAAGGCAATATTGGTTTGATATTCTTCTCCGTAATCTGTCATTGTGACAAGCATTATGTTGTCATCTAATCTTCCTAATATTTTACTAGTCATCATTCGCGCTCTATCTGCCCTAAAATTGAAGAAAAAGACTCCATCATTTTTACCGAGAATATTTTTATTGTCATCTTTATCAAGACAGACAAATGGCACAAGTAATTCATCGATCGTTCCGTCTTCATAAAGATTTTCTAAATATTTTGATGGACTGATTTCACAAACATCACCAAGCCCTAGAGATATAGCATCATCTGCTTTTTCTAATCTTTCCCAATTTTTATCTCTGTCCATTGCATAGTATCTACCTGAAACTGAAGCAATCACACCAAGACCTATTTGTTCTATTTTATCTTCTAGTTGTTTTAAGTAAAGAGATCCACTTTGCGGAGGAGTATCTCTTCCATCCAAAAATGCATGAATTACCAATTTCTGAATTCCATGTTTTTTAGCCGTATCCATAAAGGCAAATAAATGTGATATGTGACTATGAATACCACCGTCAGACAACAAGCCCATCACGTGCAAAATAGAATTATTATTTTTTACATGTTCAAATAGATTTAAAAAAGTTTGGTTGTTTTCAAATTCTCCAGATGTAATCGACTGGTCAATTCTAACAAGATCTTGATAAAGAGGTCGTCCAGAGCCAATTGTCATATGTCCTACCTCGCTGTTGCCCATTTGACCTTCGGGAAGCCCCACAGCAAGACCAGATGCTTGAAGTAACGTATGAGGCCATTTATTCCAAATACCATCAAAAACAGGCTTTTTTGACGCTTCTATAGCATTATCTTTCTT
>CAZBHU010000085.1:0-1637 GCA_964492035.1 uncultured Candidatus Saccharibacteria bacterium | reverse complement strand
ACTTCATAAGGATGAGCGGCTGGATTGGTAAAATTAGAATAGCCCGATGGATAGTGAGATGGATAGACCATTGGTGCGAGATAGTCAAAATAAGGTAAGGCTTTTTCCCACACTTGCCCAATCCCCATATCATCTACCGCTTCTGTTGTTAACCCAAAAAGATCAGCCGAAAGCGGTATGTTAGTTTCTTTTTTTAACTCAGTAGAAAAATATTTGAAAAATTCTTCAATATTATCCGCCCTAGTCTTCCCTTCTTTAAGGTTATAATTTATATCTTTCATATTTCCATCAGAAGGATATCGAATATAATCTAAGTTGATTTCATCAAAACCAAGCTTGTATGATTCAAGAGCAATTTTCAAAGTATAATCGTGGACTTCTTTTTTTGTCGGATCTAAAAACGACAACCCTTTACGGTCTTTCCAAACTCCCCCATCACTAAGTCGCTTGATCGCCCACTCTGGCTTTATCTTTGTCATATAAGGATCCTGAAAAACAGAAATTCTGCCTATAACATAAATATTCTTCGCGTGTAATGTGTCTATAATATTTCGAATATTTCTTATTCTATTTTCAACACTTCCATATTTCTCTATTTCTGGATCATTTATTTTGAAACTAACCCTTCCGGTCGAATCTTTAATATCTATAACGACAGCATTCAACTCTGTTTCGTCTATAATTTTTATCAAAGAATTTCGAAAATCATTTGAACCCGCTACCCAAGACGACATGTATAAGGCTTTTACTGCGTCAGGTGTCTCTATGTGAGTCGCTGGTATTTCTATTTCAGGGTTTGTAATTAAATTTTCAGCTAAAATTTCTTTAGAGTCTTCGTTTTCTTTTTTATTTTCTTTTAAATCATCATCTATTAATTCAGATTGATATTCTAATTTATTACCTAAAGCGCCAGAATAAGCGATAATTGCATAAGCCACAAAAAAAACACACAAAATAATCAATATATATATTAGTACCGATTTTTTAGTGTGTTTTGTTGTCATTTATTTTTTGATTATATTCTAATTTCTGGTGTTTGATTAGTTTTTTTATCTTCTATGTTGTCGATAAAATTTTTATCTTGTTTGCCTATTTTTTCTAGTCTTTTTTTTGTTTCTAAATAGAGCAAATATGCTAAATAAATAAGGGCAAGTCCCGTAATAAAGAATAGGGCTTTTCGCCAATTATTTGGAAATCCTAAAAATGGCAAAATCATCACCCAAAGTCCAATTAAAAATAATGTTTTTTCTTTTCTCATCCCGTTATTATACATCCTTGATACTTTTTTTCAAAATAAAATTAATGTTTTTATTTTATTTAACTATAACTACAAATTCACCTTTTGTTAAAGTCTTGTCTTCATTAAAAATATTTATGATATCTTTTGGTTTTCCCTCTATAAATCTTTCAAACTGCTTGGTTAATTCTTTGGCTATAATTATTTTCCTGTTTGGACAATGCGACTCTAGAGAATCTAGTGTTTTTAAAATTCGATGGGTTGATTCATAGAAAACCATAACTTTGTCAGATTCCGAAATTTCTTTAAAAATTTTCTCTCTGCCTTTTTTGTGTGGAATAAATCCTAAGAAAGTAAACGACGCAGCAGAAACGCCACTAGCTGACAAAGCAGAGATTAA
>CAZBHU010000084.1:0-1689 GCA_964492035.1 uncultured Candidatus Saccharibacteria bacterium | reverse complement strand
ACTATCCATCGGGCTATTCTAATTTTACCAATCCAGCCGCTCATCCTTATGAAGTCATAGATCGTTCTATTAAGGGGGCAATCGCTAAAACAGAGCTACAAGGGTCCAATATCGCTAAAATCAGGCCATGGTTGCAAGATTTTGACATGGGGGCAACATACACCAAAGAATTAGTTAGGGCTCAAATAAAGGCAACCTACGATAACGGTTTAACTTCGTGGATGCTGTGGGATCCTGCCAATAAATATACTCCATCTGCTTTGCTTGTTGAAAAAAATAATTAATCTTTATACAATTATAAAATGATGAGAAAATCAAATTTAAAACTTATTATCTATGTGCTCATTTTTGTTCTTGCTCTCTTTTTGATATTTATGGCGGGGACATATTTTGGATATTCAAATCGTCCGTATATTGAGAGAGTTACAGGAATAACAGGCAAAGAAGCCGAAGCAGAGACGACTGCAGACTTTGCTCCGTTTTGGAAGGCTTGGAATATTTTGAAAGAGAAATCTATTTTTTCAAAAACAATTGAAAACGATCAAGATCATGTCTGGGGTGCAATCTCAGGACTTGCAGAATCTTTTGGAGATCCTTATACGACATTTTTACCCCCTGAAGAAAATAAAGAATTTGAAGATGAAGTGCGTGGATCTTTTGAAGGAATAGGAGCGGAGCTTGGTGTTAAGGATAAGCTTCTTACTATTGTTGCTCCACTTAAAAATACTCCAGCAGAAAAAGCTGGATTAAAATCAGGGGATAAAATAATTGAAATTGATGGTAAGAGTACTGCTACTTTGTCATCTGACGAAGCCGTGAAATTGATTCGCGGACCAAAAGGAACTTCTGTTGCGTTAACAATTTTAAGACCCGGTGAAAAATCTACAAGAGAAATTTCTGTCACTAGAGACAAGATAGATATTCCTATTATTGAAACAGAAAACAGGGGCGACGGGGTTTTTGTTATTAAGTTTTATAGTTTTTCTGAAAACTCAATCAGACTTTTCAAAGAAGCGATAATTGAATTTTCTAGAGCTAAGACAAATAAACTCGTCATCGACCTAAGGGGGAATCCTGGTGGCTATCTCGAAGCCGCAACTCGCATTGCTTCTCTGTTTATAGAAGAAGGTGGAATTATTTTGAAGGAAGATACTATGAAAGGAGAAAAATTAAAAGATTATCGAAGTACTGGACCAAAGCTTTTTAATGAAAATTTAAAACTTGTAGTTTTGGTAGATGGGGGGTCTGCTTCAGCATCTGAGATATTGGCTGGAGCATTAAAGAGTCATAAGATTGCTACACTTGTTGGAGAAAAAACTTTCGGTAAGGGATCTGTTCAAGAATTGGTTAAGCTTACTGATGATACTTCTTTGAAAATAACTGTAGCTAATTGGCTTACTCCTGATGGAATCTCGATAAGTAAAGAGGGTATAACTCCTGACGTAGAAGTAAAGATGACAGTGGAAGATGAAAAGAATGAGAAAGATCCTCAAATGGATAAGGCCGTAGAAATATTGCTATCAAAATAAATTTCCCCTAGGTCAGACGTAGGGGAAAAGCCGCAAACTCACTAAAGGTTATTAATCTTTAGTGAGTTTTGTTAAAGAGACTTTATTTGCGTGAGAAAAATTCAGATGATATAGTATTGGAATGAATCCCGTTAGAGATGTGTATGTGATATTATTAACA
>CAZBHU010000083.1:0-1691 GCA_964492035.1 uncultured Candidatus Saccharibacteria bacterium | reverse complement strand
CGGACATGTAATAAAAACTTTTAAAATTCGATATTTTTATAATACTCTAAAAACCTAGGCTTGTCTAGAACAATCAAAAACACACTCTATCCAAGTGTGTTTTTGATTGAGGGTTATTTTCCTTTTGGCTTAGAGATAATTTCATCAACGATGCCGTATTTTTTAGCTTCGTCTGAAGTCATCCAGTAGTCGCGGTCAGAATCTTTTTCTACTTGATCAAATTTTTTACCTGTATTGTCGGCAAGAATTTTGTTTAACAAGTCTTTCTTTCTTAAGATTTTCTTCGCTGTAATTTCAATGTCAGAAGCTTGACCTTCTACTCCACCCATAACTTGGTGAATCATTATATCTGAGTTTGGGAGAGCAAATCTTTTACCTTTTTTCCCAGAAGAGAGAATTAGGGCTCCCATCGAAGCAGCGATACCGACACAAATAGTTGAGACATCGCTCTTGATAAAATTCATGGTGTCGATGATAGCAAGACCAGCCGTGACTGACCCACCGGGGGAATTGATATAAAGATGAATATCTTTTTTTGAATCTTCGTGATCTAAAAACAAGAGCTGAGCAATAACCAGGTTGGCTACGTTGTCATCTATTTCTCCTCCCAAGAAGATTATTCTGTCGTTCAAAAGACGGGAATAAATATCATAAGCCCTTTCTCCAAATTGTGATTTTTCTATAACTGTAGGAATTAACATAAATTAAAAAATAAAATTAAATTGTTATAGTGTCATTATAACATAAAATAGACTTAGCAAAACTGCCTAAATTTATAATCTCTTAGAACTCCTGAGAGTAAAGAGAGATAAATTTAGGCAGTTTTTTGTTCGCATTGCGTAGGATTATTGAAATTATTCGCGCTTTACCCCAGAGGGGCACTACACGACTCATAATTTCAATAATCCTACTTTGTGCAATGTGAACACGAGAAGTAGTTAAGCATTTTTTCTCGATAATAGTTTAGTGTTTGACTATTTTTATTGTTCATCAAGGAATTTAAACACCCCAGTAGTAGAAAATAATATTGAAAACACATTATTTTCACTACGTGGCGAGAAGATATTAACATCTTTCTCGCAAGTAATCTAACGCAGAATTATTTTCTATTGCTCGTCGAGGAATTTAAACACCTTTTCATTTTCGAGCATTTGTTCTACATAAGCTCGTGCACGGACAGGATCTGCTTCCTTGTACATTGCTGTAATTTGTGTAACATCCTTTTCAATTTCTTCTTCTGTTGGTTGCAGTTTTTCTTTTTCAGAAATTGTGTGAATTATCATTTGTAGTTTCGCACGTTTTTCTGCGTCGGCGTGAAACTCCTTTCTTAAATCTTCTAGGGTTTTACCGATTTGTTTTAAATAGTCTTCAAACTTAAATCCAACATTTGTGATGTCTCCTTCGAGTTTGTAAATTATTTTATCAATTTCACTTTGCACCAAGATATCTGGAATTTCTCCTTCGGATTGTTTCACAAGCTCTTCGATAATGGCAAGTCGAATCTTATCTTTTTGTTCGGTAGTTCTTTCGACTTTAAGATTGCCCTTTATTTTTTCTTTTAATTCTTCTGCGGTTTTGAAATCTCCAAAAGTTTTAGCAAACTCATCATCGAACTTCGGCCATTCGCTTTCTGGAATTTCTTGATGGTGTGCTGCGTGCTCTTCTTCTGTTTCACCTTCTTTGTGTTCATG
>CAZBHU010000082.1:0-1779 GCA_964492035.1 uncultured Candidatus Saccharibacteria bacterium | reverse complement strand
TGTATTTGCAAAACTTTACACAAGATACCGAATTGCAAAATTAAACTAATCCGATCGAAACCGGATTCCGACACTAGGTCGGAACTTATAAATGTAATCGCGCTGCCCGATTTCATTTACATACCTCAATGTTTGCACATACGAAGAATGAAACAAAGACCAAAACATAAGCTAACTACTAAATAAAATTATACATGAATTGCCAGAAAAAGCAAGGTTAGATAAAAAAATAAACCCAATAATAAATATTAGGTTTATTTTGACATAGAGCCGAAAGAGGCCTTATTTGTTCGTTTTTAGCGAGACAAATATCAGGATTATCCCGATCAAAGATGATACTCCGCCCACAATGAGTGAAGCGTTTGCCCCATAGTCTTTCAAGAAATCATGGAACTTAGTCCACTCATTCACGGGAGATGTGTTGGCAATTATAGCCACTCCTATCAACACTATAACCGCTCCAGCAATCATGATTGCTGAGTTAGCAAGACCAAGGTCTTTATTCTTATTTGTTTTCATGATACAAAAAGTTTTGATTCAAGATAAATTTTACAAGAAATAATACTTTTGTCAATCCTTATTCATCGTCTGCATCCCCCACTTCTCCTGATGATAGAGCTTCGACAATTTTCTCAATATTTCCTTCCATGATTATCGGAATGTTTGACCACGATTGTTTTATTCTGTGATCAGTAATTCTGTCTTGAGGAAAATTATAAGTTCTTATTTTCTCACTTCTATCACTAGTTCCAATTTGATTTTTTCTGTCGCTAGCATATTTTTTTTCTTCTTCTTCATCCTTCATCATTTGAAGTTTGGAAGTTAAAATTTCCATTGCTTTTTCTCTGTTATCTAATTGCTTTCTTTCTGTTGTGCAACGAACATCTATTCCTGTGGGTTTGTGAATCAACCTAACAGCTGTTTCGACTTTGTTTACATTTTGTCCACCAGCTCCACCTGAACGAGAATATTCTATTTCGATATCTGCAGGATTAATTACTATGGTTGTTTTCTTTTTTATTGGCAATATAGCAACTGAAATAGTGGATGTGTGTATTCTTCCATTTTTTTCTGTTGCAGGAACTCTTTGAACCCTGTGTACCCCCGTTTCAAATCTCAATGTCTTATAAGCATTTTGTCCTTTAATTTCAAAAGTAGCTTCTTTGTATCCCCCTACGTCATTTATAGATTCATCTAGGGGTTTCCAGATCCATCCAACTTTTTCGGTATATCTTTCATACATTCGAGCTAATTCCCAAGCAAAAAGTGAGGCTTCGTCTCCCCCAACTCCGGCTCTTATTTCCATAATTATTTCATTAGGAAATTCTTCCTCCTCTTTTTCTTTTTTTAGTATTTCTTCTATTTGTTTAGTAATAGCTTCTTTTTGAAAACCAAGACTTAAGAGTTCTTCATTAGCTAATTCCCGAAGGCTTTCATCGTTTTTTACCATTTCGTTTAATTTTTCTTCTTCACTTAAAAGACGACTGTATTCCTCTGCGAAATAATTCGTTTTGTAATTTTTCTTTAGTTGTTCTAAATCAAAGTCCATTGGTAAAAGTTTTTAAATACAATAATAATTATACCTTTAATTGCAAAAATAAAAAGCCCGAAAGAGCTTTTTATTTTTGCTTAACAATTTATTTTTTCTTTTTATCAGCTAATGCTACTCTCTTCTTGAATCTATCAACTCTTCCAGCGGTGTCTAGGATCTTTTCATTACCTGTGTAAAAAGGATGACACTGGCTGCATATTTCAACATTGATATTTTCCATTGTAGAA
>CAZBHU010000081.1:0-1856 GCA_964492035.1 uncultured Candidatus Saccharibacteria bacterium | reverse complement strand
GAGAAGGTAGAGCCATCAGCCTTGGAGCCCAAAAAAGAAATAACGGTAATACCCGTAGAACCACCATTGCCAGAAGGAACAGATCGATTTATCGTATCCTTAACCTCTACAAACGACACAATTGCAACCAGTCTTCTTGCAAATGAATATATAAAAGATAAAGATCTTTTTACCTCTATTTTATATAAGAATACAAAAAATATAATTCCTGGAGCTTATAAAATTTCTAAAGAAATGAATAATGAACAATTAAATAAAGTTTTAACAGGACAACCTTATATGAAATGGATTGTAATTAAACCGGGTTTAAGAAAAGAAGAAATAGCAGAAAATTTGGCAAGCAATCTCGGCTGGTCAAAAACAGAAAAAGAAAATTGGATAAACAAAGATACTGCCACAAGCCCCGAGTATACAGAAGGTGTTTATTATCCTGATACTTATTTAATCCCAACAGAAGAAGAGCCAGCTTTGGTAGCAAAAAGATTGATTAATAAATTCAATGAAAATTTTTCAGGATACCTAGGGCAGTTTACTTCAAAAAATATTAAATGGGCTCGAGCTTTAACGTTGGCTTCCATAGTCCAAAGAGAGGCTTCTAATAATTCTGATATGCCGTTAATAGCAGGGATACTTTGGAATCGATTAGAACAAAATATGGCGCTTGGAGTAGATGCTACTTTGCAGTATTTGAGAGGGGATAAGGGTAGTGGTTGGTGGGCACCAATAAATGTAGCGGATAAACAAATAGATTCACCTTTTAATACATATAAGTATAAAGGCTTACCTCCGCATCCAATATCAAATCCCGGCATAATGGCGATTGAGGCTGTTCTTAATCCACAAAAAACTGATTGCTTGTATTATATTCACGACAAAGAAAGAAAAACACACTGTGCTGTAACATACGAAGAACATATCAAAAACATAGAAACATATTTGAAATAAAAACAGGGGTTGATTGCACATGCAATCAACCCCCGTTGACTATTTATTACGGCGCAATCTTTCAATATATAAATCAGCATACTCTCGCTGGTCATTTGAAAGATATCCTAGTTGTTGACTAAAACGCATGCAACCTATTTTTATAAAGCTTTGGTTAATCTTTTGATAGAATAATCCAAATCCAAAAATAACTGCACACAAATCAGTTGCCTCCTCACTATCTTTTAGCTCGTGGTTAGACCCTCTAAGAATGATATGAGATAATTCGTGCGCAATTACAGCCACAAATTTATCAAAATCATATTTTAGACAGGCCCTAATTTCTAAATCTATGGATAGATTAGAAAAAGAGGGTGTGCCGATGAGTGGTAGGTCTATAGGGATTTTAATTCTAGCAAAAGCCTGCTGTTCTGGAAATTTTTCTTCAGAATAACAGATTATTTTTACATGAAGAGGAAGTCCCATGATTTTCATCATGGTTTTGACGACCTCAGAATATTTTTTTTCTTTGAATTTATTTTCCAGAAGACCTGAGTCTACCAAAGGATATAGTCCAAAAAAATAAAAAAGACTATCGATCTGTTTTTCGATATCTTGTGGCGTTAAGTCATTTTTTCTCTTTGCCATTTTGTTATATTTTTAAGTTGTTATCAAAAATCCTCAATAAGGAACTTTGATAACAACTTAAAATAAATTTAAGGTTCACTCCTTTATATATGATAACATTATTTCATGATAAAGTCAATGGCTTGGAATTGTTTTAATTATTAAAACCCAAATATTGTGGTATAATATTTTTATGAACAAAAAACAAGTTGCATTAATAGTCTTAGATGGATGGGGATACAGAGAAGATAAGAAAGATAATGCTATAGAAGCGTCAAAAAAGCCTGTTTTTGATGGTATTTGGA
>CAZBHU010000080.1:0-1858 GCA_964492035.1 uncultured Candidatus Saccharibacteria bacterium | reverse complement strand
ATCATCAAAATTTACCAAAGGGTTTACATTGATAGAACTATTAGTAGTAATTGCAATTATTGGAATACTATCCACGGTAGTGGTTGTGTCTCTAAACGCAGCTAGAGAGAAAAGTAAAATAGCTTCTATTAAATCAACCTTAAAACAGCTATATAATCAAGCAGCTATCAATCAAGTAGAGGTTGGTAGTTTTGCTGGGTCTAACACATCAAATGATGATTCAACTTGTACAGGCCCAGGAGGTAATCTAGCTAAAATAGCTCAACCACTTATTGATCAAGGGATCATTGTTAAGTGTTTTAGCTTTTATGGAAGTGAATATGGAGGAGATTATGAAGGAGACAATTACAACAGATTCGGAGCCACAGCTCTCATCTATGATACAAACGAACTCAAAGCATGGTCAGTAGATGAAAACGGTGTAGTTAAATGGGATACTCAAGGAGTAAATACAGATGGAACAACAAGAACAACTGATACAACCATGGCATGGAAAACAGCTGGAGGGGTAACTGTTGCATCAGATGCTTGTGTGGCCAGTGGCGGACGCCTTCCTTCTATTGAACAAGCAGGAACACTTTCTCATGCTTGGTATCAAGGTTCAGGAAATACAAATTGGACTCCTCTTGGTTTCGTAGCGGCCCCCTACTGGTCTTCTACCCCCGTTCCATCTTCGCCTACTACGCTCGCTTACTACCAGGGCATGCACGGTGGTGACTTGTTCGGCGACAGTCAGACTAGCGGGTACTATGTTCGCTGTGTTAGGTAGGAGTGTGTTCGCCTAGAATTCATTATTACATCCCGACTTTATTAGATCCTCTCTGAAATGATCCCGACCTTGCGTCGGGACGTTTCAGAGAGGGCTTGTCGTTTATGTAAAAAAACATGCAGATACTGTTAATTTAATGGTAAATATGTTATAATATATAAAGAAGCGTTGAAGAGGATATCACCTCGGAGCACTAAGAAGAAATCCACAAAAGGAGATTAGAACTTAGCGGGTAAGCCCGTAAAAGCTGTAAAATAAGCCCTTTTGGGGGAATTAAGGTGGTACCACGAGAAGAGAAACTCGTCCTTATGTAGCAATCAAAAGATTGTTATACAAGGACGAGTTTTTTGTTAAGAGAAAAATATTTCGCGTAGTGATAAAAACTTCGCAAATTATATTCTGAAAAAAGTCCTCGGATGAGGGAGAACAAGGGGTCAGACATTTTTTCATAAAATAATTTGCTTCGTTTTTTAAAAACAAAATTAATTATTTATTAAAATTATTAGTTAAATAGAAAACATATGAACGAAGAAAAAATAAAATCAAATAATGCATTGAGAGAAGAAAAAGTTTTAGAGTTTTGGCAAGACAATAAAATTTTTGAAAAAAGCTTAGAGAAAGATTCCCCTAAGGGAGAGTATGTTTTCTATGAGGGTCCTCCGACAGCGAATGGCAAGCCTGGTATCCACCACTTAGAAGCGAGAGCTTTTAAAGATGCTATTTTACGTTATAAGACAATGAATGGTTATCATGTTACGAGAAAAGGTGGCTGGGATACTCACGGTCTTCCTGTTGAAATAGAAGTTGAGAAAAAATTAAATCTACAGTCAAAAAAAGAGATTGAAGAATATGGAATAGATAAATTTAATAAAGAGTGCAAGCATAATGTCTGGAACTATACAGATCTTTGGCATAAATTCACAGACAGGATAGGCTTTTGGGTTGATCAAGAAAATCCATATGTTACGTATCATAATACTTACATTGAATCTGTTTGGAATGTTATTAGAGAGGCTCATAAACAAAACTTGCTCTATAAAGACTATAAAATTGTCCCATGGTGTCCTAGATGTGGAACCGGACTCTCCT
>CAZBHU010000079.1:0-1894 GCA_964492035.1 uncultured Candidatus Saccharibacteria bacterium | reverse complement strand
AACTGTTCTTTTTCCGTTTCTTGCTTGAAGAATATACAATATTCCTTTTTCAATAGTAAATTCCATATCCTGCATGTCTTTGTAGTGCTTTTCTACTTTATTACAAACAGCAACTAACTCTTTGTAAATTTTGGGATTACTTTTTTGTAAAGTAGAAACAGCAAGAGGTGTTCGAATTCCTGCAACAACATCTTCTCCTTGTGCATTCATTAAATACTCCCCGTAGAATTTGGCTTCTCCTGTTGATGGATTTCTAGTGAAGCATACACCAGTTCCTGAGTCTTCCCCTAGATTACCGAAGACCATGGCTTGAACGTTAACAGCAGTTCCTATAAGCCCCTTTATATTATTTATTTCACGATAACGAATAGCCCGATAGTTATTCCAAGAATTAAACACAGCTCTAATTGATAAATCTAATTGAACTTTTGGATCTTGAGGAAAATCTTTTTTGGTAACTTTTTTAATCATAGCCTTGTACTTAGTTACCACTTCTTTTAGATCTTCAGCGCTTAAGTCTGTATCGAATTTTGCTTTTTTACTTTCCTTAACGGATTCTAAAATGTGTTCAAACTCGTCGTGGTCTACTTCAAGGACAACGTTACCAAGCATTTGAATTAGTCGGCGATAAGAATCCCAAGCAAATCTTTCATTTCCTGTCTTTTCTGCTAAACCCTTAACCGATTCATCGTTAAGACCAAGATTTAGTATTGTATCCATCATTCCAGGCATAGAAGCCACTGCTCCCGATCGAACTGATACTAGTAACGGATTTTTAGCATCACCTAATTTTTTACCCATCTTTTTTTCAAGATTAGTCAAATTGGTTTTTATTTGAGTTTCCATTTCAGGAGTGATTTTCTTTCCTAAGTCGTTGTAAATCTTACAAGCTTGGGTGGAAATAGTAAATCCCGGAGGAACATTGATCCCTAGGTTTTTCATTTCGGCCAAGTTAGCTCCCTTACCACCGAGAATTTCTTTCATGTTTCTATTCCCTTCTTCAAAGGCATAGACAAATTTATTGCTTTTTTTCTGTGACATAAAATAATATAAATTAATAATAAAAATGACAAACAAAAAAGGGACAGTTCCCTTAGTCGTTTATATTTATACTAAAATTTGAGATTAAAATCAATCAGTTGAACTCTTTATTTTTTGAGAAAATATTGTCTTTTGGGTTCAGGTAGTCTTTCTATGGCATAACGAAGCATTGTTCGTGGCATTTTTGGGCTATTTCTTTCTAGAAACTCTACAAGCTTTTTTTCTGAAATTCTTTTACCAACTTCTCGAAGCATCCAACCACATGCTTTGTGAATTAAATCTTCTGTATCATTAAATAGAGATTCAGCTATTTTAAAAGTATCTAAAAATTCACCATTTTTAATAAAAGCAAAAGTTGAAACAATAGCGATTCTGCGTTCCCAAATGTTTTTTGATTTAGTTAATTTGTATAAAATTTTTCTGTTATTTTTTAAAAGATAATCTCCAGCGATGTGATAAACAGACAAATCTACCAGATCCCAATTATTAATATTTTTAGTATTTTTAAAATAAAAATCAAAAACTTCTTTCTTTTTATTTTTATCTCCATACTTGTATTGGTGGACTAGTATCATTAAGGCTGCGAGTCGACATTCGTGATACTTATTGTTCAATATTTTTTGGATTTCATTGATAGGTAAATCTCTATACTTAAGAGCTATTTTTCTGGTTATGGGAACGCTAAGACCTAAGAAAATATCCCCTTCTCCGTACTCTCCTTTTCCGGTTTTAAAAAAACGAACAAAAACCTCTTCTTTTTGAGGACTTTTGAATGATAATAATTCTTTAAGAATCATATTGTGCGTGTGGAAGGAATCGGACCTTCGACCTCTGTCTTATCAGGACAGCGTTC
>CAZBHU010000078.1:0-1903 GCA_964492035.1 uncultured Candidatus Saccharibacteria bacterium | reverse complement strand
AAAGGAAACATACATCCTTCATTTTTAAGGGATTCATAATTTTTAAAAGACTCGGTTCTATCTCCAAAACTTGATTTTTCTATCACAAAAATTTTTGGAGAGAGCCCCCCTATAACATCTGTAACAATATTATTCCACGCAACTTTTGAATACTTAGTTTGTAAAAATAAATCTGCCCATTCATAATCACCCAAAAGATTCTCTTTATTTAGCAGATTTTTATCTTTGTTTTTTTCTTCATCGTTTCTGTCGTTTTCTCTATCTGTATTTTCTTTCTTTTCTTCTAAGTTCTTTATGTGGTTTCTATATTCTATGTTTTTCAACCAGCTATACAAATTACCTACAATAAGTACTGCAAAAAGCAAACTGGTAAACATTAGAGAAATAGTTGATGGGCGACGATAATTATTTGTGTTGTTATTTTTTGGGTCCATCTTATTTATGTTTTTGATATTAAAAAAATTTTAACTACTTCATAATCATACCACGAAAACATTTAACCTAAAATCGATACCTGTGTAAACGGTATCGATTTTAATCGTTGCGGAACACACGGGTTAAGCACCAGGACATTGAGATACCACAAGAGCGATTTTGGAGAGTTTCAGAAGCTAAGCTGAGGCACTCGAGTCGGTTAATAAATTTTAAACAAAGGCTTCGTTGACATAAAATTTTTTCGGACCTTTTTTCTCGCTCGTACTTTCCAAGCCAATGATTTTTACCTGCTTCGGATCGAAAACTGCAACCGAGTAAGTACCTTTTGTTTCTTTGGATAGTTTAACAATTGGAGTATGATAAGAATCCATTGATTCTATGCTACTAAATCCATTTTCTCTAGCTATTTTTAGTAAATCTTGCATGTTTAAATATCTATTTCTGTTAAAATTGGTAAATGATCACTATGTTTTGTTTTAATTATTTTTGAATTTAATATCTTAATACCTTTACTTACAAAAATATAGTCCAGGCGCCATTTTAATTTCGTTTCTTCAAAACCTCTAAATAAAAATGGTTTAGTTGTCCAAGTTGGCTTACTATAATCTGGCCCACAATGTTTTAATTCCTTTTCTATTAACGCTATTGATTTTGAACTTGGCCCAAGGTTCAAATCTCCTGTAAATATTAGATTTTTAGGATGTTTTTTAAAAAAGGCAACCAACTTTTTTGTTTCGTTTATTTTTTCTTTGTCCTCTATAAATCCACCACTATAAGATTTGTGAGTAGTTACAACCTTAAATATTTTTTTGCCAATTCTTATATCACTTACTGCACAAGTTCGCCTCTCGTATTTTTGCTTAGGAGAATCTTTTGGATTTATTATGTAAAAGTTTGAATTTTTTATTATGTGGAATCTTGAAAAAATTGCATTACCACCATAATTAACTTCCCCCTTCGGAGTAATAGGGAATTCGTATTTATGAGCATTCGAAAAATTGTAGTTATAATTTAATTTATCTGCGATAAACTTAGCAACATCCTTTTTGTCATTAAACTTTGATCCTATGGTAACTTCCTGAAAACAAAGTATGTCTGGATCTACTTTTTTAACAACTCTTAAGATGTTCTCTGCTTTTTCTTGAAACCAGATATTCCAGTGCAAAATTTTTATCTTCATATCAAAATTATACCATAAAGATACACTTCAAAACATTTGCGGAGGATGAGGGATTCGGTCACTCTCGTGGATATTTTATTTCTGGTTCGACACGCTCGCCATCATAAAATATCTCACTCGCTCGACCCCCACTCGCCCTGTCCGCTTCGCGGGCTTCGCCAGGGCTCGGTTCGAATCCACTCCTCTCCTATAAAATAAATCCCCCGATGTATTCACATCGGGTTCATTATTTTATTGCGGAGGATGAGGGATTCGAACCCTCGAAGGCTGTAACACCTTACACGCTTT
>CAZBHU010000077.1:518-1934 GCA_964492035.1 uncultured Candidatus Saccharibacteria bacterium | reverse complement strand
TTCCAATTCCCTACTTATTATATCTTTAATATTCTCTTCAACCCTGTCTCTGGCTACAGCCCCTATGCCCCCAAGGCTATTTAAGTTTAGCCAGGTTTGAGTCTGTTGAACTTTATCCCAAACAGAAGGAGTGTTATCAAAAACTTTCTTATAGCTTTCATAAATTGAATTCCCCGGGCCTGCTATTTCAAAAACCGAAGCATCTCTAGCCAAGAACCAACTCCCAGGCTTGTATGTTGAAGACAGTGAATATACAAAATCAGAGAAAGTTGATGAGGCTTCACTGTAATTTTTTGACCAACCTATATTTGGACCGGGGATACAGTAATCGAGTTCGCCAAGCTTTGGCATAACAATAGGTAGGTTTTGGAGAAGCTGCTTGGCAGCAACTTTGTAATCTTGTTGTATTTGAATTACCCCTTTTTTAGCTATTGGATGTTTGCTTGAAGGATCTGGGTTAGCACAAACTCCACCCGGGGTTTTAGCCTTACATTTCCAGTTTTGCCACTTTTCGCCATCCCAAAAAGCACGATCGCCAACCTCCCAAACGTCGTATCCGTTGTCAAACAAAGCCGTTTTGCCAGATTTTGTGACCTCATAATACACATTGACCGGGTATGTTGTAAGGTCATAAGATCCGCCGGTGGTATCGTCTACCACCTTTTTAACTATAACTGGACCAATACCTTTTATTAATTTTTCAGTGGCCCCATTTTTTCTTGTGGCAATATTTTTGCTTGCATCCCAGGTTCCGAGATTTGATTCTTTGTTGTAATTAAAATTAAAACGATTACCTAAGTCTTTGGTTAAATTAAAGTTGCCATTAGAGTAAGCAGATTCCCCGTTATCCCCAAGAAGGCCTTGCCCAAGAATAGGATTGTTGATATCACTGCTAGACATATATGAAGCAGAATAAGCAAAAGGTCTTTCTTTGGCAGTAATTCCAAAAACCCCCTGATCTGCAAGTTTGGAAAGAAGCATACTAAAAACACTATTTAAGACTTCGTTAATACTATCCGCTATCTCAAGTTGTCTTTCCGGAGAATTCAAATAGTAAGAAAGCTTGTCTTTGATTATCGTTCCCGGAGTAACGGTTTCCCATTTTTCGCAGACTTTTGGCTCAGGTGTTTTTATACTAGAACTAATACTAGAAGATGTTGACCCTGTTGATCCAAAAGTTCCCCCAGTGGAATAATCTGGACCTAATTCTAAATCTGTTAACTCCTTTTCTACCTCCTCTCTTTTTCTTAGTGTTTCTGCTGGATCTTCATATTTAACACATCTTTTTTGACTTAAAAATCCGTTGTTTTGAAGAAGTTCTTTTTCTGTAGCTTCTTTTTTCTTTTCACTCTCTTCTTCAATTATTTCTTGGGCTAGCATTTGATATCCAAACGGATTATTGGCTTCATTTTGAGT
>CAZBHU010000077.1:0-497 GCA_964492035.1 uncultured Candidatus Saccharibacteria bacterium | reverse complement strand
CAGGCATCCCAGCCACCATAACGGAAATCTTTGTAAAACAAATTGAGGGCTCCAGTAGATTTTTCAAGCTCTGTTAGATTGGTATAAGATTCTGGATCTGTTATAAAACTTGCCATGGTAGATTTTAAATCTTGTAAAGCATTTATTCCACTGTTTTTTAATCGATTGCTTGAAACAAAGCCCCGAGCAAAAGCTCGACTGTATGGATAAGCTCCATCTGTGTAAAGCAAATTGTTGATACTTCTTTCAAACACTTCTCTCTCTATGTTGGTTAGAAGATTTTGAGTATTTCTCACAAAAAACGGATCCCCGCCAAATCCAGTATTAACCCAATTGATGGCGTATCTAGCCATAGAAGTTAATTGGTTTTTGGCCAAAGTAAAAGCGATTCCTTCGAAACACTGCTCCATTCGTCTTTGAGAATCTTCTTTTTCTGCCTGATCAAAAGCAGCTGCTTTCTCGGTCTCTGTTGAATCAGCTTTTATTTTTTCATTACA
>CAZBHU010000076.1:0-1946 GCA_964492035.1 uncultured Candidatus Saccharibacteria bacterium | reverse complement strand
GTTTTGGTTTTCTTTTTTACCATCCAATACTTTTTGAATTCTGTTAAATTTTACCTCATCTGAATTATATAAAAATTGTAACAAGTGAATTTGTTCTCTTAATAATAAATCTTCTATTTTTATTTTTAAACGATCGTTAATATAATTTCTTATTTCTGGGCTATGTAAAATTTTTACGAGGTAAGAAAAATTTGCATCCCCAAGAGGGTTGAATTCTTTTTCTTTTGTTATGCCGTCATAGCTTCTAACAGGAACAATATTACCAAGTCTGTTGTCATTCTTAATAAGGTTATCTAATAGATTTTTCAGCTCCAACACGTCTATCTTAGCAGATAATTTTATTATGTCGTCTATCTCATTTTTATATTTAGAAGAAAATTCTTCCGTAAGGTTTTTTATTGTTCTTTCTTCCTCTAAAAATCTATTACTATGATAAGTCTTTAGTTTATTAAATTTATCAAAGACATTTTTTATATGTGTGTTATCTTTAGCTTCTTTAGAGTATTCAAAAACAGTTGCAATGTCACTTATCATATCAAACAAGCCATCATTATAACCTCTATCTCTATATTCTTTCCACAACCCCCCTTTCTCTTTCAGTTTATCAATAAATATGTTTTCAAAATTTTCATCTACGTAATCAAAAAGTTTGTTAGTCTCAGCAAAATTGTCTCGTTCTGTTTTTGAAAGTAAGTAATCAAATAACTTACTAAAAATAAGGATGGTATCCTTGTCTACAATTGATTTCAAATCAATCTCTTTACTGTTTAGATACTGAATAACATTGCCTATGTCTATATAATACTGATCATCTTTTTCTCTTTGGATTATCGTCTCTGTAAAATTAGATATATTTTTTAGTTCTTCTAAAGAAAAAACTTCTTTAGAACTATTTTTTATGCACTTTTCTTTTTCTATCAAGGCAAATGGCATAAAAGTACTAGGAATAACCAAACAGCCATAATCTTTTGATACATCTGTATATCTTACATCGTCTGAATTCAAAACCGTTTGATTATTCTCAAAAAAAGCATTATTTTCTTTAAGAATTTTATTTCTTAATTCATTTTTATCTAAAGGTTCATTATGGTGCTCTTCTGTGTCTCCTGTATTTTCAAAATCATCCAAACTATGAGAGTAATCTTTAATTTTCTTTAATTCGTACTCCAAAACAAATGAAATAATTGGTTTATCTTCTGCCTCTATTGATTTTTCAATTATTTTTATGATTCCTTTAAATGCTGGATACGCCCACAATCCATTACCATACGCTGTCATTGCAGAAAGAGCCAATTGTTTAATTGCACTAATTTTTTCTGCGCCAGTTAACTTTTTTATGTCTTCTGCTAGATTACGAATTGTTCCCTCAGAATGAAACGATAGATTATAGGCCATTTCCCCCGAAATATCAACAAAGTTTCGTAAACCGTAGGTTTCGTTTATTTTAGAGGAAATAATTACTTTCTGCAAAAAATCAGTATTTAGATTTTCAAATATATTAGGAGAACGGTTGAAAAAAGTATTATGTAAATTGTTATAAAATTTTTTTGTCTTATCTTCATTAAAATTATCTGAAAAAACTAATGAGTCACAAAACATCATTAGTTTTTTTGCAAAAATTATAGTTAGCTCTTTCCTTTCTTCTGTTGCGTAATCCTCTCCCACCAGACTGTTCATTTTAGTCTCAACTGGATCATACCAAGAAGCTAAATCCCTTGCCTTCTCTTCTTTATAAAAATCATTCAAATAAACATCAACCCAAGACGAAAAATCAGTTTTAATTTGTTCAATATTTTTTTCTTTTTGTGAGCTTTTGTCTTTATTCACTTCTGGTGGCCAATCCATTTTCATGTTTCTATTATACCAAATTATGCAATTCTAGACAAAACTCGGTTTTTAGAGTATTATAAAAATATCGAATTTTAAAAGTTTTTATTACATGTCCG
>CAZBHU010000075.1:0-1969 GCA_964492035.1 uncultured Candidatus Saccharibacteria bacterium | reverse complement strand
ATTCCCGAGGCCTTGCCTCTACTGTTATCCACAGGTTCAAAAAAGTCTTTATTTCACTAGCTGTATTGGTGAATTACTTGACTTACTGCCATATAAAATGATATAATATATACAGAAATGCACCTTTTGTTTAATCCATAAAAAATGAAGTATTATGGAATTATATAGTTGGGCAGACGTGATTAATGAGTTCAATCGTTTATATCACGAAGCTGAGAAAAATAGTTTTGAGCCTTCTGACGGGACAGATCTTTTTGATTTTATAACTTTGGATATGATGCTTCGCGGAGCGGGAAGTCATATTGGTTATAAATTTCCGGAAGATTTAAAAGCCTTTAGATCTGTTTTAAATAGGCTTAAGAATGAACAGAAGCTTATTAAAAAGAAAAAAAGGGTTAACAAAGAACTAAAATTCAATTCTCGAGTTCCTAAAAAACAGAAGAGAAGAATGAGAAAAAGTTCTGATGAACTGATGATGGATGCAAGCCCAACTGAAACACTTGAAGAACAAGTGAAAAGGCTTGGATTAAATCCAGATACATATTTTTAAAAGAGCGGGGAACTACAATCCTCCGCTCTTTTTAGTTTCTAATTTATTAAAAATAAGACAAGCAAGAAACAAATATTGACAAATTTATCTTTTGTTTCAAAATTCCCGAGGCCTTGCCTCTACTGTTATCCACAGGTTTTTAGAAAAATATTATACCACACTTGTATGGCTTTGTGTTATAATCGAAACATGTCGATTAGAAAAACTTCTTTCGTGCCAGGAGAGTTTTATCACATATACAATCGCGGAAATGATAAGCGAGAAATTTTTCATGACCAATGGGATTATGCTCATTTTTTAAAAATTTTAAATTTATTTAATAGAAAAGAAAATCTTTGTCTCCGATACGAATCGGGGAATTTTTTTATTCCTAATTTAAAAACAGAACTAGTTTCTATCGGTGCTTATTGTTTAATGCCAAATCATTTTCATTTATTGATTTCCGAGAAAGAAGAAGGTGGGATTTCTAGATTTATGCAAAAAATATCGACAGGTTATGTAATGTATTACAATCAAAAATACAACAGAACCGGATCTTTGTTTGAAGGTAAATTTAAATCAAAGCATATAGGTGATGATAGATATTTTAAATATTTATTTTCTTATGTTCATTTAAATCCAATAAAATTAATTGAACCAAAGTGGAAAACAGAAGGAATTAAAGATGACAAAAAAGCTTTAGAATTTTTAGAAACGTATAGGTACTCTAGTTATAGAAAATACACAAAAGGAGAGGATAAAAATAATATACTGAATATATCTGTTTTCCCAGAATATTTTCCAACTAAGGAATCTTTTGAGAAAGATATTTTTGATTGGTTGAATTATGACAAAGAAGATTTTCATGATGAGGGAGGGTGATGCTAGCGTTTTGCGTGTAATTATGTTCGACCTATAGACAAATCATAAATCTGTTTCAAAATTCCCGAGGCCTTGCCTCTGCTGTTATCCACAGGTGAGTTGGAGGAGAGGTGAGGGATGACGGGTGATAAGTATTTAAATACTTATTAAAAGGATAAGAATACTAGGTGGTGAAAAGGATAAATTATTAAGTATTTATAATAAATATATGGAAAATTTAAATAATTTTAATCAAGAAAACATGAAGGGGTTTACTCCTGAAAAGCCCAAGCGAAGTCTCGGGCGTAAGATTTTTTGTTTTATTAAATGGTTTTTAATAGTTTTTATTGCTTTGTTTGTTGTGGCGCTAATTTTGCGTTCTATCCAATTGTCTAAAATAGAAAAAACCAATAAGCAAGTGGAGGTTATTCACTCGACAAAAATAACGATGGATGATGTCATGGGAACAAATCTTCCTCCAGACCCTGGAGAAGCAGGGAACAGGACTGTGATAGGAATTGATTCTAACGGAAACGGAATTCGAGATGATGTCGAAGTTGCAATTTTTAGAGAATATCC
>CAZBHU010000074.1:0-2010 GCA_964492035.1 uncultured Candidatus Saccharibacteria bacterium | reverse complement strand
TGTTTCACGTGAAACAAAAAACTATTTATTAGACAAAAAATATGTTTTATAATGCTGTCTTACAAAAATATGTTTATAAAATAAGGAGTTTTGGGTGGATGTCTTAATGGAATAGGCGTTTTTATTAAACAATTTTAGTGTCTTTTATAAACAATACACACATAGTTATCCACACATTCATTGATTTTTAAGGCTTTTTTCTGTTGATAAAAGACTCTTATGTTTTGTCCTTTAAAATTTTTTTATTTCATGACTCTGGAAACTTTCGTGTTTGAGTTATAATTATTTCTCCCGGGCACTTTTAGTGTGATGTGTTTTTAAAGAAGAGTCTTTTTCTTGTATTAGCTATTCTTTGTAAATTATTATCAGTGCGGGGTAGGAGAATCGGACTCCTGTCTCATCCTTGGCAAGGACGTGTTCTACCACTAAACCAACCCCGCATATATTTTTTGTCATTTAATTATATACGTTTTAATGAAAAAAATCAATTTCGATAATAACCTTATTAATTAAAGGTTATTTACTAAAGTGGTTAATTAGTATATAATCAGAAGGTTCTTTGTTGTTGATAAATTTTATTTGCGCCCGTAGCTCAACGGATAGAGTGCTTGTCTTCGGAACAAGTGATGTGGGTTCGATTCCTGCCGGGCGCACAAAGTGTGGGACACTTTGTGCAAGCCTCAGGCGCGACAGTGCCGAAGTGGGGTCGCAGAATTTTTAAGTATAAAAATATCTGAGATCACAAAGAATGTTAGGTAAATCTAGTCTTTTAGATTTTTAGGCTGTATGAATCATGGGTACTGTGGTGCCAAGATGGGTATATAGCCGAAAGATTCATCAAAATCAAAAAGTCTATAGAATTTTTAAGTATAAAAATATCTAAGTTCAGAGATTAATATCATAGTTGTTTCCCATGAAACATATGGAAAAACCTAAAATAAACAATAAAAACATACCAGAGTATGTTACACATGTAACAAAAATCATCCAAGATGCTGGATTTGAGGCTTTTCTTGTTGGTGGTTGTGTTCGAGATCTTATTATAGGACGAGAGCCAAAAGACTGGGATATTACCACAAATGCTAAACCAGATGAGATAATTGGATTATTTGAAAAGACTATTTATGAGAACAATTTTGGAACAGTAGCTGTTTGCGTGCCCAAAGAAGATGTTTCTCATGAAACAATGGAAGGGGATGTTACACGGGAAACAAAGTATCACATAATAGAAGTAACCCCATATAGAACAGAAACCACCTATACGGACTTTAGGCATCCAGACGAGGTTAAATTTAGTGATAGCATAGAAGACGATCTAAAAAGGAGGGACTTTACTATAAATGCTATGGCTTACGATATTTCTAAAGGACATTTGATAGATAATTATAAAGGACAAGATGATATAAAGGACAAAATTATCAAAGCAGTGGGGGAGGCAGGGGAAAGATTTAATGAGGATGCTTTAAGAATGCTTCGGGCGATTAGGTTTAGCGCAGAACTAGATTTCATTGTTTCTCATGAAACAATGATGGCCATTTTAGACAAAAAAGACTTAATTGCAAACATTTCTTTTGAAAGGATAAGAGATGAATTTACTAAAATTATCATGAGTAACAACCCCGCTGTCGGCATTGCCATGCTTGAAAAGCTTGGTTTGCTTAAATATATAATTCCTGAAATCCAAGATGGAATAGACTGCGAACAGGGCGGAGCTCATAAATATGATGTTTTTGGACACCTTCTTGCCGCTTTGGATCATACCAAAAATAAAGGCTGGGGTTTAGAAATAAGACTAGCTGCTTTGTTTCATGATATCGGCAAACCAAAATCAAGAAGGTTGAATAATAAACCCTCAAAAGCAAATCCCGATTTTTCGGGTCCTCGGATGAGGGAGGATGAGGGGCCAGACCGCTCAAAATCGGGATTTGTTTTTTCTGGTAATAAGAAGCCATATACTTTCTATGGCCATGAAGTAGTAGGGGAAAGAATAACTCAAAAAATAATGGAGAG
>CAZBHU010000073.1:0-2065 GCA_964492035.1 uncultured Candidatus Saccharibacteria bacterium | reverse complement strand
TAAAAGGATACAATTCTTATTTTTCTTATTCTAAAATAAAAAAAGGTTACAGCGGAGTTGCTATTTATACAAAAACTAAACCAGAAAAAGTAGAGTATGGTTTAGGTATCAAAAAATTCGACGACGAAGGCCGAACAATCGTCGCTTATTATACTGATTTTGTTTTAATAAACTGCTACTTTCCTAACGGAGGTGGTGGAGAAGAGAGGCTAAATTATAAAATGGAATTTTATGATGCTTTTCTTGAGTTTATAAATAAATTAAAAAAAGATGGACACAATGTAATTTTCTGTGGAGATATAAATACTGCTCACAATGAAATTGACTTGGCGAGACCAAAAGAAAATGAAAAGAACACAGGTTTTCTTCCTATGGAAAGAGCTTGGATGGACGAACTAGTAAATAACGGCTGGGTAGATGTTTTTAGAAATTTATTCCCAGACAAAAAAGACGTCTATACTTACTGGGATCAAAAAACTCGTGCTCGCGACAGAAATGTTGGCTGGCGAATAGATTATTTTTTCACAAATCAGTCTTTTATAAAAAATATTAAAAACTTCAAAACTCTCAGCGACTACCCCGGCTCTGATCATTGCCCTATTGTGCTAGAAACAAAATAAAAAACCGCCTTGAGTTTTCTCAAACGGTTTTTTATTTCTTTATAATTATTTTTTGCAAAGCTTTTTCTTGTTCTTCATCCAAAACTCCACCGAGTAGATTTGCAATTGTTTTTGTTTTAATATCTTCTGGTAAGTATGCCCACGGACCAGATATTTTTTTACCTGAACTCTCCCATTGTCTAATAGCCTTCTCTAAAAGATCTTTTTTAATTTCTACATATATTATGTCATCTACTTCTACTCCGCGTGCTTTTGCTTTTGCGATTTGATCATTTTTATGCTCGCCCGCACCCATGTTTGTCGTCAGTTGAATTCCTATTATTTTGTCTTCTTGATCTATCTCTTCTCTGTTAACTCCGACTCCGCGTTTTTTCTGCTTTGTTGAAATAATAAAATCTATTTTATCTTGCACGTCTTGATAAGCATTTGATTCCATAACGGCAAATCCAAGACTTGGGTGATTTATCGATAATCCTTCGAGTACCCCTATTATTATTTGCTCTGCAAAAACTCCTGTCTGCTTACTCTCCTTTTGATTTTCACTATTTGAGCGTTCTGCAATTTTTGAATATGCCCGAGACAGTAGAGCGTCTTGTTTCTCTGTCTTTTCTGAAAGCCCTGTCGCCAATTTTTTGTTGAGCTTCTGACAAAGCAGATCTTTGGCTTTTAATTCGAGCATTAGCTTTCGAACTTTTTTACCATCACCAGAATTTTCTAATTCTTTGGGCAAAGAAATGTCTACCCCCCACCTTCTAGAACTCACGATATCCCCAAGACTTACTTCTTTTTCTGCTCCTACAGAAAATGACTTACGATATTTATCATAACTAGCAATTTTGTCTTTTTTTATTTCAAAATCTTCTTTAATTTGAGATTCCTGGCCTGATACCTCATCAACAATTTCTTTAATTTCTTCTTTGTTAAGAAAATTATACTCTTCGCCCAGAAAATCTCTAGTTCCCCGTTCAAGAAAAGATGAAAAATAATTTTCTCCTTCTATTTTTGGATGTATAATTTCTATATTCATACTATTAGTATATCATTTAGCCAAATTTATAAAAACCACTCCGACAATGATCCGAGTGGCTTTTATTTTACTCTATGCTTCTTGTGTAGCTTTTCTATTTCTTCTTGCTCCAATTCTTCTTTTTTATCTTTCCCCTTCTCTCCTAGTTTTTTTAACTCAAGGTCATCTAGTTTATCTAATTCCTTCACCATTTCTACTAAAACTTCTTTTGTGTTTTTGGTGGGATCTTCAAGAACTTCTTCTAGCAGTGCATTTAGTATATAGCCCATCCTTGGACCTGGTTTCATGTGTAACACTTCCATTAAACAATTTCCATCAATGGCAAGTTGCCCGACAGATATAGGGTCACGAAGAACTTCTTCAATCATAGCATGGTATTTCCTTAGTCTATATGGAGCTTCTGGCTTGGCCATCCCCA
>CAZBHU010000072.1:0-2273 GCA_964492035.1 uncultured Candidatus Saccharibacteria bacterium | reverse complement strand
TTTAATGCAAAAATAGTCTTTTGTTTATGAAAAATAATTTTAAGAAAAAAGTTATTGTCGTAAACAACTTAATGCAGAAAAATTATCGTTATGTTTTAACCGAGCCAGAAGGTAAAAATTTTGATAAAGATTTTCGACCAGATTTAACCCCTAGAGAAATGTTGTCCCTTGGGGTTTTTGGTGGAAAATATATGACTGACTGTCAAAAAGAGTATCCGGTTGAATGGTGGAAGAAAGCCAAACTTAATTCAAAAATTCATGACCCTAAATTAAATTATTTTAAGGTAAATGCTAGCCAGCCTCTATCGGTCTGGAGAAAAAAGGGCTGGATATATAAAGATGATCCCAGGGGCTGGTTTGAATGGTATTGTCGATATTATATGGGGCGTCGAATAGACAAAGAAGATCAGAGGCAAATAAAGAGATGGCGAGCAATGAGAAGGCATGTCGCACAAATAACTAAAAATTGTAGATCTGGAGATTTATGTTGCCGGCCTATTCAAAGACAAGCCCTCTTGCATTGGGCGTATGATAGTAGAAAATTTTAATAATTAATTTCTATTCTTTACCGACAATAATAACTAAGTCGTATTTTGACTCAACGTCATTGGTCTTAGTTGTTGTTTTTGGATATAAACTTTTTACAGCTTCTTCTATCGAAGTCACAAAGTCTCCCGCAGTATCTTTTGTAAAAATTGTAGTTATAGGATAGATAGTTTTACTATCTCCGATAGTAATATTGCTAAATCCGAGACTCTCTATCTTTTTAGACATAGAACTAGCTACTCCAGCTTTTCGTGCCCCATTTAAAATATTTATAGAAATATCTTTAGGTGAAATATCAGGGAGTATAACTTTTTCTATTTTTAAAGATTCTTCTTCAGCGGGCATCAAACTTGGTTCCGTATTATTTTCTTGCAAATAAATGGCATTTTCTTTTTTCGGTGTGTTGACTGGCAAATTAAGTTTTTTCTCAACTAAATTGTATCTAGAAATATCTAATGCTTGTATTGTTTTTTCATTTTCAACAACAAAAACTTTGTTCATATTGTTGATTACAAATTTTACTGAAAAAAAGAAAACCACCCCGATAGATACAAAAAATAATATCATGACCATGACATATAAGAAGTTTTTGGTTTTTATTTTTTTTATTTCACTTGTTTCTTTTGAATTCATATTTTATTCTGTTGTTTTGGTTAATAAAATAGCTTTTAGAGATATGTTTGATTGGCCAAGCCAGCCCAAAGCTTTATCTTGAGATGAGATATTTATATTTTCAATTTTTGTAAAATATGGCATACTTTCGAATTTTTTTAAATATATCAATAAGTTTGAAAAATCTGTATTTAAATTATTTGAGTAGTTTATTGAAGAAATAGAAAATGGCCCTGACAGTGTAGATGGTTTTGGGGTTTCAAATCGGTAAATTTGGGCAATAGGTTCTCCTTCAATTAATTTATCAAGCGAGTCTATAAATTTAGAGATATCTTCAGAAGGAGGGAAGGATTCTTTGATAAGAGAATCATTGTTACCGATAATTTGAACATCATTTTCTAAAACAGAGATTAGATCAGATCTTTCTTTTAACTGAGATTTAAGTTTTAGGTTTAGGGCGATTGAATCGGTGATATTTTCTATTTTGTTTTTTAAGAAAAAAATGACAAAGATTGTTGCCAGTATAAAAAATAAAGAAATTAGTGAATTTCTTAAAATCAATATAAATAATTTTCTAGTTGTAAACATACTATTTATAAAATAAGACATTAGGATCCTTTAAAACAAAAGATACAGAAAAGGGAATATCTCCTTTTTGTTCTAGGTTATTAATAGGAAGTTCGACTTTGTCAAAATAAGTAGATTCTTGAAGTGATTTTTTAAATTGATTTAAGATCTCTCTGTTTTTTGCAATACCACTAACTGAAATTTTTTCTCTTACTGAAGCAATTCGAAGATTTAAAACAACTATTCCACTTGTGGTTCGATTATTAATCTCTTCAATCAAAATGCTCCAATTTGGAGTTTCAGCAAGAACACTACTCGTGACTGCTGTTAGTTGGTTCACTTCTTTTATTAGATTTTCTTTTTCTGCGATATCGGCAGAGACCAGGTTGGTAGATGAGTTACTCTCGGTATTATTAAAAGTTTCAGCCAACGAAAGAGAAAGCACATAAGTTCCAACAAACGCGAACATAAAGAAAAGAGATACCCCTATAATTATATTGCGCATGAGGGTAACAAAGATTCTCAATTTTTGATATTCATATGCTTCA
>CAZBHU010000071.1:0-2441 GCA_964492035.1 uncultured Candidatus Saccharibacteria bacterium | reverse complement strand
ATCGGTATATTATTTGGAGCCATACTTGCTTTTGCGACATCTATTGTTGCAAAAAACTTTGGTCTCGACTGGAAGTTTATTATGCCTTTTTCAGGCGTTCTGGTTCCGCTTATTGTCTCTATGGCCATCGGTTTGGTGTTCGGTGTTTTTCCAGCTAAAAATGCTTCTAAATTAAACCCAATTGAAGCTTTAAATAAGGAATAAAAACCTTTGTAAAATAAAGATATTACAAGGCCGGGCCTGTGCGAAAATATGGTCTTTTATGTGGATGGCTTTACATAGGTCTAGCCAATGTAAGTTATTGACATTTTAAATAAGTAGTGTTGGTATTCCCGAGGCCTTGCCTCTACTGTTATCCACAGCGACCCATTTTCCCCATTTTTTATTAACGAGATATGCATAATTGTTGCATCTGATCGCCCTTCGCCATTTGGGTGTTTTTGGTGTATAATAGCCTCATGCAAGAATTATTAAAAGACAAAAAGGTTAGCATAACCATATTTATATTATTAGTAGTTTTGGGTTTGTTTTTATTTGTTCAATTTATAAACAGCATTAAAGAAAATAAATATATTGGTGACCAATACGGCATGAATACTATTTATGTTTCTGGAGAAGGAGAGGTGACTGCAGTTTCTGATATTGCGACTCTTTCTATTCATTTAAACAAAGAAGCAACAACCGCAAAAGAGGCTCAATCTCTTTTAAACGGATCAATTGATAAGGTTGTGGAATATTTGAAATTACAAAACGTAAACGATAAGGACATTAAGTCAGAATACGGTGGAATTTCTCCTAAGTATTCTTATGAGACTAAGCCTTGTTATATTTATCCTTGTCCTCCTCGCGAAGAGAAGATCGTAGGATATACTGCTACTCAATCAATCACCGTTAAGGTAAGAGAAGTTGATAATGCGAACATTATCAAAACTGGCTTGGCAGAAGTTGGAGTTACTGATATTAGTGGCCCTACTTTCTCAATCGATGACGAAGAGGCTTTCAAGATGGAAGCACGATCTTTGGCTATCGAAGACGCGAGAGCAAAAGCGCAGATTTTGGCAAAAGATCTTGGTGTTAGATTGGGCAAGGTTGTTAGCTACTCAGAAGGGGGAGATTACAGAATGTATTCTTCTGCAAAGATGGTAGAGATGTCTTATGACGCAGCACTAGCAGGAGCACAAGCCCCAACTCTTCCAAAAGGAGAGAACAAGATAACTTCAAATGTAACAATCACTTACGAAATAAAATAAGTAAAAGATAAAAACCACCCCGATTAAAGTCGGGGTGGTTTTGTTTGTAATTGACTTTTGAGGCTAAAAAGGGTATTATTTATATAAGCCCTGCGGGGTGGTTTTTAATAAGAGGAGAAAAATTAAATTTTAATTAATACTTATAAACTAACGTTAAAATGGTGAATAAATAGTCATTTTAATCAAAAGATGAGCAAAGCGAAAGATTTTATAAAAGAAGTTATTGCTGAAGGGAAAAATGTTCACTGGCCAACTCGCAAACAGGCAATATTCTATACTGCAGCTGTTTTGGTAGTTTCTGCGATCATTGCCTATTACTTAGGTTTACTAGATTTTCTTTTTGGGCAAGGTCTTAACATTTTACTTATAAAATAATAACACTCGATGCGAATCCACGAATGAATGCGAATGACACGAATTAGATTCATGGATTAGCATAGGAGATAATAAAACTATGGCAAAACAAGAAGCAAAAGGGGAGCGAAATTGGTATGCAATTCACACTTATGCTGGATACGAGAATGCAGTGATGCGTAACCTAAAACAGAGAATTGATTCCTTCAATGTTGGAGACAAAATATTTGATGTTGTTGTTCCTACAGAAAAGAAAATAAAAATAAAAGCGGGGAAAAGAGCAGAAGTCGAAGAGAAAGTTTATCCAGGATATGTTCTTGTAGACATGATAGTGGACGATAACTCATGGTATATCATTAGAAACACCCCACGTGTGACAGGATTCGTTGGAGCAGGAGTTAATCCAGTTCCTTTAGCAAAAGCAGAGGTGGATGATTTATTTAGAAGAATGGAAAAAGCCGAAAACAAGACCAAGCACCAGATTGATATAGAAAACGGGGACATTGTTAGAATTTCAGATGGCCCGTTTAAGGATCTAGAAGGTAAGGTTAATGAAGTTGATCGAGAAAGAGGCAAGATTAAAGTCCTCGTTTCGATGTTCGGACGAGAAACCCCAGTCGAATTGGATTTCTTGCAAATCAAAAAGATATAAAGGTTTCAAACACGACACAAATACACGAATGAACACGAATAACACGAATGGAAGGCAAATGTGGATACAAGAAGGTTTCAAACACGACACAAATACACGAATGAACACGAATGACACGAATGGAAAGAATAAACACGATATAAATATATGACTTATGAAATTTTATTAAATTAACATGTCATAAT
>CAZBHU010000070.1:0-2451 GCA_964492035.1 uncultured Candidatus Saccharibacteria bacterium | reverse complement strand
GTTATATCTCCTTCCGCCCCTTTCAATGTTGTTGAAGGTGTTGAAGGTGTTGAAGTTGGATTACAGTTGTTTGATAGTAACATTCCGTTTGGACAAAGTGTTCCACCAACTACTGGTACTGTTCCTGTGTTTGCTTTAGCTTTTGACATTGCTCCGAACAAACCATCTGCTGTTAAACCATTAGCAGCTTGCCATGCCATTACTTTCGCTTTGGTCATAGCTCCGAAAATTCCATCTACTGGAGTTGCGCCAACAACGATTTGAACGTTCTTGACAGCTTCTCCTCTGCTTCCTACCTTTAGAGTAGTAGCACCGAAATCATAAGCAGCTGATACTGTTATTGCGAATGCAAATGCAGCTACTGCAAAAACTCCGGCTAAAAATTTCTTTGACATATTTTATAATTTTATACACGTTTAGATTAGTTTCGACTAATTCCGAGATACGACTGATAAAAATATGTATCTAAGAAAAAAAACTAATGTGTGTGTATTCTTTTTTAAATTACTACTAATAATAAATTATTACTAATAATTTTTTACTAAACATCCGAATCTCGAATGCGTCTCTTCTCGAATCCTACCGCCCTCTATCAAAAGCTTCGGTGAGAAAATAAACAATCAAAACTCAGAGTCGTAAACTAAACAAAAAATCTGCATGCCATATCTTCTTCTCTTTTTTAATAAGAGTTGAAAATTGTGACAAGCATATCTGCCTTGTCGACAGGGCCGATACACATTTTAATTCGAGGTGAACTTTCTATTTTCTTTCAAGCTTTGTACTCAATATTTTCTCTATCAAAAACATAAGCATAAAGTGTGAGAGAGCCTAGAACGAATCTCCTAAAATAAAACGGATCCGACCAAAGAAAACTAATAACTGTCTTTCGTCTGACACCGAAATGGCAAACAAAAAACGATTGCCAAAAACTGTTTGGTATTAACATTTTTTGGTATTAAATTTTCAATGATCTTCTCTTCCCGAGTCAAGCTCGAGATAACACATATTACCACATTTGATAAATAATTACCAGCAACAATAATATGTACTTATATTATATACTCGTGAAAATAAATATGCAAATATATATAGCTATTTGTGGGGTGTGGATAAGTCAAAAGTGGCAAACACGACACAAACAGGTTTCAAGCTCGGCACAAATACACGAATCCCCACACCTACTTTTTTAATGTAATTTCATTACGCACCTTTGGTGCTTTAAAAAAGTGGGTGTGGGGATGAATCCAAAGATTAAACTAAGCCAGGTGATATCTGGACCATCTCTTTGTCCCTGACTTTTTAATTTGTCCTTTATCAAATAGTGCGTTTAATTCTCTTTGAATTGTCTTTTCTGAATAGTCTGGAAGGAACACTGAAATATCTTTAATTGAAACATCCTTCTTGTCTTTTATTAAAGACATAATTCTTTTAACTCTATCTTCCCTTGCGGCTGGTCCCTGAAGATGAGGCAATGTCTTTTTAAGAGTCTCGCGTTGATTATTTTTTTGATAACCGTAAGCGACATTATTAAGGACATTTTCTTGTGCAAATTTTCTAACGGACATACCATTTATTGTCCTTGATAAAGATGGCTCGTTTTTGTTGTTTTCAATGAATGGGTTGAGTGGACCTTCTTCGACTTCAAACATGTTTTCATCGAGAGTAAAAGAGAAGTGGCGATCCTTACTGACGCTCTCTCTCAAATCAGTCGCAAGCTTTGAGAATTCATGATTTAAAATTGTTGCATTCATCTCAGAGATAAAGCCAATAGTTTTTGCAATTTCTATGAACGAAAGAAGTTCGTAAACTCGAGATATAGGAGTGGTAACAAATGATGATTTTTCGGTTGGAGAGAGGCTTGTGTATTTGTAGATATCGGACAATAATTCGACACCTAGTAATCTAATTTTTCCCTTAAGAGCATCATCAGTATCCATGCAATCAGATACAAGATATAGGGCGGTAACAAGCTTCTCTGTCCTTTTGTTTGTAAACCCATAAACAGCTATACCAGACAAGGATTTTACATCAGGGACATTAGAATGTCCGTAATTGTTTGTTGTTGTCCTTTGTGTGTCTTTTTGGTTATTCATGATGTCTTTTAAGCCAAATTGTGGCGAGTTATTTGTCTTTAATGTGTCCATTATATACGGAAAAAAAATTGATGCAAGTATTAAATGTAAACACGGCGCAAATAGTTTTCAAACACGACACAAATTTACCAATCAACTCAGATTGTTTTTAATAAAACAATACAAATATGGGAGGTAAGGATTCGTGTATGTTTGTGTCGAGTTTGCCTTCTATTCGTGTCATTCGATCCATTTGTGTATTTGTGTCGTGTTTGGTTTCTTAAGTTATCCACAGGTAAATTTTGTCACTTTTTTCTCTTAGAAATGCATTTTTTAAATGAAGAAAAAAGTGATATAATAGATACAATTATGGCAAAAA
>CAZBHU010000069.1:0-2497 GCA_964492035.1 uncultured Candidatus Saccharibacteria bacterium | reverse complement strand
TAGATCCAGTAAAACTACCATTTTCTACTTGATTGATGGCAGCTTGATTATATAGTTGTTTTAAAGTTGATTTAATAGAAGCTATTTTATTCTTTTCTCTAGCTGCATTTAGGGACACAACCACTACCGTAGATAGTATTCCGATGATAGCAACGACGACCAATAATTCTATTAGAGTGAAAGCTTTTTCGCTTTTTAAATTTATAAAAATAGATTTATTACTCATATTTTTATTATATCATCATGTTATTTAATGACAACTCTTAATTATAAATCCTACTTTTTATACAAAATAAAACCACATACAAACCAAACCTGTATAATTAATCCCATCCATCACTTTACGCTATAGCGTAAAGTGATGGATGGGATATATAACTAACAAAACCTGTGTACAACAGTAGAGGCCTTGCCTCTAGCAGAGGCAAGGCCTCGGGAATTTTGAAACAAATTAGTGATTTGTCTATAGCCCCGAACATAATTACCACATAAAATAATAGTTTTCCCTTCCTCTATCCCTAGAATAAAGGAAACCTATCTGACCTCATAACCAAGGTCAACAATCTTCTTGGTTATATTATCCATTATTATATTTATTTCTTCATCAGTAAGCGTTTTATCGTCTGATTGAAAAACAAGTCTATAGGCAAAAGAGGTTCGTCCATCTTTTGTAAATGAGTCAAACAAGGTTGGTTCTTTAACAAGCAATTCCGTTCCAAAACTTTTATAAATATTTATTAGTTTCTCTGGTGGAATTCCTTCTGGCAACCAAACTGCTATGTCTCTAACGATAAACGGAAAATTAGACCATGGTTTAAAATATTGAAAATCGTGATCATTTTTTGGAATATAAACTAAGGAATCATCAGAGAATCCATCTTTAGCTCTTTCGTAATAATCCTCTAAAGATAACTCATTGATATTCTTCTTGTCTCCATATGCAACATTTATTTGTTCTTTGTCTTTCAAGAAAACTGTTCCAACTTCAAAGACTTTAACTTCATTACCTTGAAGTAATGGGAGATTTTTGATATTAAGCTCGATACTTTCTTTTAGTCCATCTTTAAGATTGTCCCTAAGATTACTTTTGTCGCTTGCCGCAGCAAGAACAGATACTTGTCCCCTATTTCGAAATACAGAATTAACAACCTCTTGATATCCGTCATTAACTAATTTATTTTTCGCTAAACAAATTTTCTTCCAAATATCATTATCTTTTGCTTCAGGAATACCAGTTGGTAATATTGCTTCTACTTTTTCGTATCCATATATTCGGCCTATTTCTTCAGCAAAATCAGCCGGAATATTTAAGTCCAGCCTCCACGAAGGAATTACAACGCTAAAATTATTTCCATTTACTTCATACTCATAATTATAATCTCCTAATATTTTCTTTATATCTTCTGCTTCAATTTTTAATCCCAAAACTTTTGAAATATAATCACTTTCAAAAGATACTTTTTTAACCTCAGGTTTCTGATTATAAATATCAACAAGTTCTTCTATTTCAGCATCCTTACAAATTTCTTTTATATAATAAGAAATCTTTTCCATTGCATCCTTACAAAGTTCTGGTGAAATCTCGTTCTCATACCTCTTTGAAGCATCGGTTTTAATATTATACTTCCCTGCTGTTTTTCTAATAGCAACAGGATCAAAATTGGCTACCTCTATTATTATATTTGTAGTGTTTTTGTCTACCTCTGCTTTTCTTCCTCCTTTAACACCTGCAATAACAAGAGCATCTTTCTCGTCAGCAATAACCAGTTCGCTTGAGCTTAATATTGCACTTCTTTCTTTTTTGATATCTCCTATTTTTTCGAAACCAAGCAATTCTATATTCTCAGCTTCTTTGGCATTTCTAATTATTAATTTATGATTTTCTAGTTTATCTAAATCAAAAGTGTGAATTGGCTGCCCTAAGTCAAACATTATAAAGTTAGATAAATCAACAATGTTATTTATACTTCTCTGTCCTATTGATTCTATTCTTTCTTTTAACCAAAGTGGCGATGGCCCAACTTTTACATTTTTAATAATTCTACCTATATATCTTCGACAAAACGGAGAGAATACTTCTATCTCTAGATCTGTTGGATTATTTTCTTCTTCTTTTATTTCAAAATTATTTTCTTTAAAAGGTAGTCCTAAAAGCCCGGCTATTTCTCTAGCAACGCCCCTGTGTGAAAGTAAATCATGAGCTCTGTCTGGTAAAATATTCAAATCAAAAATAGTATCTCCATTTTCTTTTTTCTCTAAATCTTCAACTTCACACAATTTGAATGTCAAAAGTTCAGCCAATTTTTCAGGCTCTGGAATTTCAGATATATATGATTTTATCCAATTATAGCTAATTAACATATTTTTAAAATTGATTAATTCTTAGGTCGCCCTGATAAGAAACTCGGATATCATTAAACCTTAATTTCATTTTCATGAGTCTATCTAGCCCTATTCCGAATGCAAAACCCTGATACTCCTCACTGTCTATTCCACA
>CAZBHU010000068.1:0-2522 GCA_964492035.1 uncultured Candidatus Saccharibacteria bacterium | reverse complement strand
TTTACCAGCTCGCTCCTTATGAAGCAATAGACGAAAAGAAGTTTAGAGAACTATCTGCCAAGATGCCTGAAATTGATTTTTCTAAAATAGTTATTTATGAAAAAATAGACGAGACTGAAGTCAAAAAAGAGCTTGCTTGTGTTTCGGGAACTTGCGATATTATGTAAAAAAACTAAAAAACCACTCTTGCCAGTGGTTTTTTAGTTGCTATAATAGAAATCTATGGATAAAAATTCAAAATCAAAAATATTAAAATTAATAGCATTTATAGTAGGTTTAATTTTAATCGTTGCGGGTATTGGTATATTTGCTAAGCCTAAAACTAAAGTAGTAAAATACTCAAATTTAGATGGTTTTGCCCAGTGCATAAATGATTCAGGGGCAAAATTCTATGGAACTTTCTGGTGTTCATTTTGTGGTAAACAAAAAGAATCTTTTGGTTCAGCTAAGCAATATTTGCCATATGTAGAGTGTTCTACTCCAGATGGTAAGGGAATGCTTGAAGTTTGCAAAAAAGAAGGCATAGAAGGTTTTCCAACCTGGAAATTTGCTGATGGAACAGAATCATCTGGGCTTCAAGACCTAGAAGTTTTAGCCTCGAAGACTTCTTGTGAGTTGCCAGCTACTGAAATCTAACAAATTACAGAAAACAGCCAAGTGTGATATAATAAGCTTATATATGAATAAGCTTATTATTGCTAACTGGAAGATGAATCCCGCTTCACAAAAAGAAGCGGAGAAGCTTTTATTGTCTATTTCTAAAAAATCTAAGACCTTGAAAAAAATAGATATAGTTGTCTGTCCGCCATTTCCATTTTTGTTTCTTTTTAAGAAGAATAAAATAACAAAAATTTCTTTAGGGGCACAAAATACTCACAATGAACTAGAAGGATCTTTTACTGGAGAAATTTCTCCTAAGATGCTTCTTGATTTTGGGGTAAAAAGCGTTATTGTAGGGCACGGAGAGAGAAGAAGTTTGGGAGAAGATGATATTTTTATAAATCACAAAATAATAACTTTAATTAAAAATAAAATCAGTCCAATTCTCTGTATTGGAGAAAAAACGCGCGATGGAGATGGTAACTACCTTTCTTTTATTGAAGATCAAATTAAAAAAGATTTAAATGGATTTCCAAAAGCACAATTACAAAATATAATAATTGCTTATGAGCCACTTTGGGCTATAGGCAAAAATGCTATTCGAGAAGCTACCCCAGAAGAATTTGTTGAAATTAAAATTTTCATTAAAAAAGTTATTTCTGATTTATATGATTTAAAATCTGCTCAAAATGTGAGGATCATTTATGGTGGATCTATAAACGCTGGTAATGCAAAATCTTTCTTAGAAGTGGGAGCCGATGGACTTCTTGTGGGTCGCGATAGTATTAATTCTAATAAATTTGAAGCATTACTAGATGCTATAAAATAAAATGAAATCAATTAAAGAAATAAATAGTTTGCTTAACAAAAAGGTTATTCTTCGTGTCGATTTAAACGTGCCAATCAAAGATGGTAAAATTGTTGATGATTTTAGAATTAAAAAAGTTATTCCCACGTTACAGTTTCTGCAGAAAAAAGGAGCTAAAACAATAATTATTTCTCATTTAGGTGAAGACGGTACTCAAAGCTTAGATGTTGTTGCTAAACAAATGAAGAAATATGTTAAAGAAGTAGAATTTATAGATTATCCAATTTTATCTGATGAGACCGAAAGAAAAATTAGTGAAATGAAAAAGGGGGATATCGTAATGCTTCGAAACTTAAGAAGCGAGGATGGCGAGAAAAAAAATTCTCCGTCTTTTGCGAGAGGTCTATCGCGATATGGTGAAATTTTTATAAACGATGCTTTTTCTGTCTCACATCGAGAACATGCGTCGGTTGTTGGTTTAGCAAAAAATTTACCAGGTTATGCTGGATTTCAACTTGAAATAGAAGTCGAGAATTTATCCAAAGCATTTGATCCGAAACATCCGTTTCTTTTTATTTTAGGAGGTGCAAAATTTGATACCAAGATTCCTCTAGTTAGAAGATTTTTAAGAAAGGCTGACAATATTTTTATTGGGGGAGCAATTGCAAATGATTTTCTAAAAGAAAAAGGTTTCGAAATAGGTGTTTCTCTTTATGGTGGACAAAATCCAGAGATTAAATCTTTTTTGAAAAATAAAAATTTAATATTACCGACAGATGTAGTAGTTAAAAGAAAAAATAAAGATATCAATGTTAAGATTGGAGAAGTATTGGCTGATGATTGTATTTTAGACATCGGAAAAGAAACGACAGAGAATCTTAAGGATCTAGTTTTAAAATCTAAGTTTATTCTTTGGAATGGGCCTCTTGGTAAATATGAAAATGGTTTCGGTGGTTCTACTGAAGAAGTTTTAAAAACAGTTGCAAAAAGTAAAGCCTTAAGCATGATTGGGGGAGGAGACACCACGGCTATAATTTCTAAATTAAAAATTGAAAACAAGATTGGTTTTGTATCAACAGGTGGTGGCGCAACTCTAGACTTTCTGGCTAAAGGC
>CAZBHU010000067.1:0-2528 GCA_964492035.1 uncultured Candidatus Saccharibacteria bacterium | reverse complement strand
AATCTTAGATTAAAATTCACAAATGTGTAGCAAGGACTGTCCTTGCTACACGAAACGTTTTCTCCCTTATGATCGTTTTCAAGTTTTGCTTGTTTAATGACTGGTTCAGGAATAAGGTTGTTGGTGTATTTAGTAAATCAATGAAAAAAGAAGAAACATCTAAATGTTAATATTATGAACATTATTGAAAAAATAAAAGAGCTAAATTTTCCAAAAGAACATTATGTTGTTATTGGTAGTGGGACCATGGATGTGCTTGGCATAAGAAAGGCACAGGATATAGACATTTCAACAAGCGAGGAGTTGTTTGAGGTGTTGAAAAATTCCGGGGACTGGGAGGAATACGAAAAATATGGAAGACCGTTTTTAAAGAAAGACGTCTTTGAAATAAATAATCAATTAAACTGGGATAAATACAATACTGTTCTAGAAGAAGCGAACAAAACAGCTTTGTTTATAGATGGCATTCCTTTTTTAAGCTTGGATGAACTAGTCAAATTCAAAACAGCATCAGGTAGAGAAAAGGACATTCAAGACATAAAATTGATTAAAGAATTTCAACAAAATAACTAAATTTTATTTTTTATTTCGGAAAATTCTTTCTTTATTGTTGCTTACCACAATAACTTCTCCGTCTCGTAGGGTTTTGTAAGGTATTTTCTTGTCTTTACAATATTTAACTTCTTTTTCTACACTAACAGATTCTGGGTGCTCAGATTTATAATGCGGGCAAGCCATATAATCAATTATTCCAAGCCCAGACCAAATAATTTTTTGAGGGTATCCCTTTGCTTTATCTTTGGGGTTATCAATTATTTCTAATCCTTTTAACGATTTAGAAAGCACACACCAACCAGCGCTGTATCCAGCATAAACTATCTCATCTTTTTTAAGCATTTTTTTAATTATCTTATCAAACCCACTCAATTTCATCGCTTTTCTTAAAATAAAAGTATTTCCACCCTTTATCCAAACGGCGTCAAATTTCTTCAATTTATTTTCTAAATCTTTTTCTTTGCCAAAATATTTTCTTAGATCTACTTCTGCTGGGATTAGTCCGACGCCAGACAAAGAACTAGATTGTTTTTGGATACTTTCTTTTCTGGATTTTTTATTTCCCGTGTGATCTCCAGCATTGCCAACAATGGCTATTTTTTTATTTGCACCCATTAATTTAATCAGTTCTTTTGAGTGATTTCCTAGCCCGTAGGATGATAAATATAATCTCATGTAATTATTATACTAATTATAAGCTTTATCGTCTATTTTATTTTCGCGTGATAAAAGTTAGCAAAATCGACCGATCTAAGATCCGGGAATCTATTTCACAATCCTGCCTGCAACGCACATGCGTAGCATCTTTGGGCGGGGGTTATTTATATAGCAGAGACTGTATTTGTAATGTAACCTTATAGAGATTTTGTAATTTTGTTATAACAAAAGATCGGATAGTCGCTTTTGCTAAATATTGGTATAATATAAAAATGGAAGAAAATAATCTAACACAAAAACAAAAAACCAGTATTCTTTATAGAAAGATCCCCCCGCTGATGAAAATAATATTTTTTCTGGTAGTGGGCATTGGATTAGGGTATTTTATCTCTGCCCCCTCTGAAGAGATTGTCACTGAAGATCAGAACTCTAGTACATATGGAGTTAGTGAAAAGAACTGCAACGTAGCAGGTATTAATTTGCACGGAACAATAATGACATATATTCCATTTCATGCAGACGGAGATGCTAATTTTGATTACGACACCGTAGGAAGTGAGGATATTCTTTGGTCTGTTAATAATGCCAATGAAGATCCAAACATCAAAGCTTTGATAGTAGAGGTTGATTCATATGGAGGTTCTCCTGTCGCAGGAGAAGAAATATCTATTGCTTTAAAAAATAGCGCAAAGCCTGTATTTGGGTTTATAAGGGAAAATGGACTTTCGGCTGCATATTGGGCTATAAGTAGCGCTGATAGAATATGGGCTTCGAAAAATTCTAATGTGGGAAGCATAGGAGTGACTCAATCTTATCTAAGTTATTCAGAAAAAAACAAAAAAGAAGGATATTTATACGAACAATTAAGTTCTGGAAAATTCAAAGATTCAGGAACTCCAGATCTTTCGTTGACCAAAGAAGAGAAAGATTTGTTTATGAGAGATATAAATATTGTTTATCAAAATTTTATGGAAGCTGTGTCTAATAATCGCAATATTTTAATAGAGGATGTTAAGAAATTTTCTGACGGTTCTGCCGTGCTGGGTGATAAAGCCAAAGAACTAGGAATGATAGACGAAATAGGTGGAATAAACGAAGTGGAAAAATATATAGAAGAAAAAATAGGGGAGAAGGTTGAAATTTGTTGGGAATAACAACAGACAAAAGGTCTAGATATTCAATTATTTTTTATCTTGCAAAATAATTAAAAAGAAAGAATGGCTTTGGGATAAAATATATGGTGAAAAAAATAGAAAAACAGAATAAAATAGAGGAAGAAGATATAATAGAAGATTATATTGATTTAACTCCGGGCG
>CAZBHU010000066.1:0-2683 GCA_964492035.1 uncultured Candidatus Saccharibacteria bacterium | reverse complement strand
TGTAAGACCGAGAACTGTTCCATTTAGATAAATATTATCTCTACCTGAAAGCTCAGGATTAAAGCCAATTCCTAATTCCAAGAAAGGAGAAATTCGCCCATTGATTTTTACTGAACCCTTATTCGGAACATATATACCAGCAAGTATTTTCAAAAGAGTGGACTTACCACTTCCATTTCGCCCAATAATACCAAAAAATTCTCCTTTTTTAACCTCAAAAGACACGTCTTTTAGAGCGTCAAAAACTTCATAACTATGCTTTTTGAAAAGATTTACAAAAGCCCCTTTTAGCGTGCTCGTCTTCTCATGTGGAATAACGAACCTCTTCGAGACATTTTTAACTACGATGGCATTTTCAGTTTTATTTTCTTTATCTATTTTCATGTGTGTAATAAAAACATAAATAATCTCTAACGGGACAAGTTCCTTTTATTATTTAACCTTTACATATTTAGTACCTCTTCCTAATCCTAACATTGTAATCAATTTAAGGGAAACGAGTCGTCTTAAAGCTTGTTTTATTGTTTGCTCTGGAATACTTAATCTCTCTTTAATTTGAAGAACCGAAAGTGATTCTTCTCCAAATAACGAGAAGACTTCCATCTGGCGTCCTGATAATAACTTCGTCGGATCGTCATTCTTCATAAGCTCTTCAGCCCTTCTCGCCTGAAGAAGTAGAGTATCGAGAAAGAAGTTTAACCATGGACCAATGTTTTCATTGTCTGTCTTGTGGTTTTTTTGTGTTTGTCTTAATGAAGCATAATATTCATCCTTCTTGTCTTCAATAATCTCTTCTAATGAAACATAAGGGGCATACTCGTATCCTGCTTGTAAGAGAAGAAGATTTGTAAGGGCACGAGAAAGGCGCCCGTTACCATCGACAAACGGGTGAATTGCCAAAAATTCAAAAATAAAATTCGCAATAACTAGAATAGGATGAATTTTCTCCTCCTTAAAAGCTTCATCTGCCCAGTAAAGTACATCATCCATTTCTTTCTTTACTAGCCAAGGTTCTGTGGGTTTAAATATGGTAACTTGCTCCCCTTTCTTGTTATACGCAACGACAAGATTTTCTTTTGTCTTATATTTACCTTTGTGTAAAACATCTTTTTTTGAATAATGAAGGAGAATTTCGTGGAATTGCAACACGAGAGATTCAGAAAGTTTTAATTTATTCCAATTATCAAAAATCCTTCCTAAAAGATTTGCATATCCTGCAACCTCTTCCTCATCTCGATTTTCTGGAGGATTTATTTTGATTGCTTTTAGAAATCTTTCTATTTCTTCATCTGTCATATCAGATCCTTCTATGCGAGTAGAAGAACCAGTACTAGTAATAATAATAGACTTTTTAAGCTTTTCTAAAATCTGAGGATTAATAGAGACACCTCCACGCCAAAGACCTTTTAATTCGTCAATTTTAGTTATCTTTAAAATAACCTCGGGGCTCATTGGTATTCTTTTTTCATATCTTTTCTTCATGTTTTTACAGCTATAACGGCTATATACGATTATATACGATTATATACGCAAAAGCAAGTGTATCCCCATGCTATATTTCTTCAGCGACCCTTCTCTCCGTCTTCCTATAAATTAACAGTGAAATCGTAAATATCCCGAAAACTCCAATTAAGAGATAGAAAATGTTCCAAAAGTTCGTGAAATAATCCTCAATCAGTACCCTCTTCGTGAAGTGGATGATAAAAGCAAGCGGATTCCAAAGCATAATCCTCTGAATATTCTCTGGCATCATTGTGAGTGGATAAATAATCGGCGAAGCATACATCAAAACCTGCAACAAAACTTCCCAGATCATCGAGAGGTCTCGGAAGCGAACCAAAAGCGGTGCTGTCAAAAAAGAAAAGGCAATAATTATGATGTAAAGCAGGGCTGACAAAAAGAAGAACATCAAAATCGCTGGAATCGAAGGAGTAATACCATATATAACGAAGAAGACAGAAAGGACAATCAGGTTCATTCCATAAACAAAAAGGGCATTGACGGTAGATCCGAGAATAATTGTCCACCTCGGAATATATATCTTTGTCACTAATTGTGATTTTGCCAACAAGGCGTTCATGCCACTCACTGTCCCCTCGGAAAAGAATTGAAACATAAGAATACCCGTCAAAAGCTCGAGAGGATAATTGGGTGTTCCAGAATTTCTAAAATTAAAGATTGACGAGAAAACAAAATTCAAAATAGTAAACATTAAAAGAGGCTTTAGGATGGCCCAAAGATAGCCTAAGGCGCTACCATGATATCGAAGTTTGAAATCAGTCTTGGCTAGCCTCATCACTAGTTCTTTATAATTTTCGTGTTTTCTTTTAAACATTTTCTTATTAAAGCACTTAATAAATATGCTATAATGTAAGTATTATATCACAAAAACAAGCTTAATTCACATGCCCAAAGTATCAATCATCATCCCAACTTACAATAGCAGTAGATTTATCAAAAGAACGATTGGAAGCGTCCTCGCACAGACATTTCGAGACTGGGAACTCATAATCGTCGATGATTGTTCTAAAGACAATACAGAATTAACCGTCAAAGAATTTGCCAAAATTGATAAGAGAATTAAATTTTTCAAAACTCCCGAAAATTCTGGTGGTCCCGCTACCCCAAAAAATATAGGCATAGAAAAAGCCGAGGGTGAACATGTCGCCTTCCTAGACCATGA
>CAZBHU010000065.1:0-2735 GCA_964492035.1 uncultured Candidatus Saccharibacteria bacterium | reverse complement strand
GTTAGAAAAATAATGTAATAAAAATGGATTTAAAAAATCTGACAATTGAAAAAGCTCACGAACTATTAAAGAACAAAGAAATTTCTGTTCGTGATTTAGTTAATTTTTATTTAGAAAACATCAAAATTAAAAACACCACAATCAATGCTTATTTGGAAGTTTTTAATGACATAGAATATGGAATAAAAAAAGCAGAAGACATGTTTAAAGATGGAACAGCGACTTTACTTACTGGTATTCCAATGGCGATTAAAGACAACATTTTATATGAAGGCCACAAAGCCTCTGCTTCATCTCGCATATTAGAAAATTATGTAGCTACATATGATTCTTTTGTTATAGAAAAGCTAAAAGAAGAAGGAGTGATATTTTTAGGAAGAACAAACATGGATGAATTTGCTATGGGGTCTTCGACAGAAACCAGCGCTTTTGGGATTACTCGAAACCCTCTCGATGAATCTCGGGTTCCGGGTGGTTCGTCAGGTGGCTCTGCTGCAGCTGTTTCAGGGGAGATGGCTCTGGTAGCCCTAGGTACAGAAACTTGTGGCTCTGTAAGGCAACCTGCTGCTTTTACAGGCCTTGTGGGCCTAAAACCTACGTATGGAGCTGTTTCTAGGTCTGGAATTATAGCGATGGGAAGTTCTCTTGACCAAGTTGGTCCAATAGGAAGAACTGTTAGAGACGTAGAAATTATTTTTAACAGCATCTCTAAATATGACAAAAAAGATAGCACCTCTATTCCAGAAGGAAAAAGAATAATACAGGATAAAACTTTTAAGAAAAAAATTGGTATTCCAAGAGAGTTTTTATCTGGAGAGGGAATAGATAAAAGTGTTCTAGATAATTTTAATGAAAATTGTGAAAGATTGAAGAAGGCAGGGTATGATATTGTGGACATTCATTTGCCGATTTTAAAATACTCTCTTGCCGTTTATTATATTCTTATGCCGGCTGAAGTTTCAAGTAATCTTGCGAGATATGACGGTATTCGTTATGGACTTAATGTAAAAGCAGATAATCTTTTGGATGTGTATACCAAAAGTAGGGGTGTCGGTTTTGGGAAAGAAGCAAGAAGAAGAATACTGTTGGGGACTTATGTTTTATCATATGGTTATCACGATGCTTACTATAATAAAGCAATAATTGTTCGTAAAATGATAAAGGATGCACTCTATAAAGCTTTTGAAGAGGTTGATGCGTTTATTACACCAGCTGTACCTTTTCTTCCTTTTAAATTAGGAGAAAAATTAAATGACCCAGTTTCTATGTATTTATGTGATATTTATTCTGCGCCAGCCAATCTTGCTGATGTGCCAGCGATTACTATTCCTGCAGGAAAAAACAAAGAAGGGCTACCTTTTAGTTTGCAAATTACAGCTCCATTTTTAAGGGAAGATATTTTATTTAAAATTGGTAAAGGTTTTGAAAATGAATTATTAAAATAAAGAATAATTATGGAAACTAATATAGTTGAAAAAATTATAGATAAACCTCTTTTCACTCCTCATTATTTAAATTTCGAGTATTTGTTTAGTGAGTTAAATAAATGGGTTCAGACAGGATTGTCTTATGTTTTTGATTCTAAGACTTGGGATACTGTTGGTTTAATATCAGGGTTACTTTCAACTTTTTGTATTGCTATAATTATTTATACTATTGTTCGAGCATTTGAACTGAGAGCAGACGAAAAAGAAAAAATTGAAAAAGAAATAGCAGATGCTTTGTTTAAGAAAAAACAAGAAGAAAGAAACGCAAATCCTAGGTGGCATTATGTGTTAAATCTAGTAGAAAGTTTAAATCCATCAGATTGGCGTGTGGCTATAATTGAAGCAGATACAATGCTCGAAGAATTTTTGAGGAGTAGAGATTTTGTAGGAGAAACATTGGGGGAGCTTTTAAAAGAAGCACAAGGAAGCGGTTATCAATACATAGATGATGCATGGAAAGCACACATAATAAGAAATCAAATTGCCCATGAAGGATTTGATTTTCCTTTTAATCAGAACGAAGCCAGAAGAGCAATAAAAATGTACGAAAACTTTTTTGAAGAACTAGAGGTAATATAAGAAAACTAAACCTTTCGGTTTAGTTTTTTTGGGAATTAATTATTTTCGCGAAGATAAAAATGATAGCTTGGATCAAGCCACATGTTGTTGATGCATGCAATTGCATCTTGAAACGCCATTCCACCAAATAAACGATACCAGGCTTTTCCTGTTTTGATTTTATTTTTGGAATTGTTTTCTCCTTGGATTCTTACTTCTGAACCATTAATAAACTCGCAAACCACTTTTGTATTTTCGGGTTTATTTTGAATCAGGTGATGGTTAAGCCAATCCGCAATTTGATAAGCATTCATGTTACCAAATAGCAAATGCCAAGCACAATGATCTTTTTTTCTCACATAAGAAATGTTAGAAAAGTCATCCTTGCCTCCCAACGAACGGGGGCGGCGATGGTGCTCTTGTGTAATGTACACTCGACCACTACACAAATCATCTAAATCCGTCTCGCTCATATTTATTTAATTTATGTTCTTTGTTTGTATTTAATTTTATTCCTAAAAAACATTTTTGTCAAAAAGTTTTGTCTGTGTCTAGATATTTATGCATGAATAATATTCAAAATGAGGGGCTTGGTCACAAATATTTTTCTGTTGAAAAATCTTGCGAATCTTACAGATTCTGTACACCTTTCGTATTTTGATTACAAAACGCTCAAGGTCTTGCGAAAGC
>CAZBHU010000064.1:0-2785 GCA_964492035.1 uncultured Candidatus Saccharibacteria bacterium | reverse complement strand
TTATAATATTCTTCGAAAACTTTTTCGTTGCTATGACTGGCAATGATTTTTTTCTGTAGTAAATTGAATTTGGTTAAATATTTGTTTTTCGACAAAACGAGTTTTTCTATTTTTTGATATATTTTTTCTCCGCTGTCAGTGTAATTAAAAACTAAATCAGAGATGCCAAAATTTTTGTAATCAGAAACCCATCCGACGTTGTTGGATATAACGACAGGCTTGCCCTGCAAAATGGCTTCCATTAAGACAGTTGGAGAGACATCAAAGCGAGAAGGGATCAGCACAATGTCTTGTGATTTGTAAAAAACCTTGAGATCCTTTGGGGACATCGGAGGGACAATCGTCACGATGTCTTGGTATTTGTCTTTAAAATCGGTGCGATATGAAGGGTCCCACTTGGTGACAACATTGATATTATAGTTTAAATTATTGTCTTTGATATATTTCGCCAGACGATAAACAGCAGAATGATTCTTGATCCTATCCCAGCGAGCGACGATACCGATCTCGAAAACCTTTTTAGTGTCCAGAGATATTTTTTTAAATTTGTCGATCTCAATAGGGAGAGGAATGACAGAAGTTTTCTTCAAAAAAACTTTTTTAGAAACATTGTGTATTTTGAATAATTCGTCTCGGCTGAAATCATTTAAAAATATCTGATGGGCAGTCTTTTTAAAAATTTCTTTTTCGTAGCTTGAGAATATTTTTTTTACAGAAGGAGAGAAAGAACTTCCTGAGGTTACTAATTCTTTTTTCCACAAGCCAGCATGCTGAATGCAAGAAGGAATACCAGTCTCGTAGGCGGCTTGCATAATAATCCAATTGGATAAACTAAAACCATTTAAAAAAATTAAATCTGGTTTTATTTCTTTAAATAAATCTGAAATTTTTGTGATAAAAATTTTGATAAATTTATTATATTCAACTTTAGTAAATTTTTGCTTATAACTTTCCAATAATATTTCACGAGGATAAACTAGCTCGTGAAAATCTCTATCTCCGCGGGTTTTTCTTATATAAATATTTTTATTTTCAGAGTTATGAGAAAACAAAAGAGAGATTAACTCGATATCCTTGTGGCTGTCCTTGAAATAAGAACTTATTCTTTCGGCGAATATAGAGACGCCACCTTGGGGTATTGATTTATTATTTGGAAGATTAGCATGTGCATCGTTGAAAACAACGCGTATTTTAGCTATGTTCTTGTCCATTTATTTACTATAACACAATTTTCTATTTATTCCAGTCTTTGAGTCTTAATTTGTTTTTAGAAAAGAAAAGAAGTGATATAATATAATAATATTATTATCATATTATATTATATTTATGAAATTTAAAATTAAATTGATTTCTAGAATTAAAGAAGCGTGGAGTTTGTATAAAAATAATTTTTTACAATTTACATCTCTGTCGTTCCTAGCTATTTTTTTGATGTATATAAAAAATATATTCTTAAAAAGTTTATTAAACGTTTTTAACATTAATGGGCTAACAGCTAAAACGATAATTGTAAGCCTTGGAATAGATTTAATCTTTGTCTTTATTTTTGCTTTTATTCTATCTATTCTTTTTAATTTAACATCGTCTCTATTTAAAGGAGTAGTTGTAAAGTTTTTTTCAAAAGATGTTTTACCAAAGAATCGTCAATTTATCGGTCTTTCAATGATAATAATCTTGTTTGAAGTACTAAGGAGTATTATTGTTATTTTACCGATGATAATTGGTAGATTTCTGGTGTTTGGAGAAGAAGCTTCTGTTGTCTATATGTTCCTCATAGAACCGATGATTTGGTTGATCTTAATGTTTGTGGTTATTTGGATTTTTGCAAAACTAATCTTTTCTGTGTTTATTGCTTTAGATAAAAATCAGAGTATCTTTACTTCCGTGAAGGAATCTTGGGTGATGACGAGTGGGTATGTTTGGAATTTTTTCTGGAGAATCTTTTTAATTATAACCATCATGAATGTAAGCAAACGATTTGCTGGTGGTATCTGGGGTGAACTTGATTTGTTTACGTTGCTTCTAATTGTGTTGATACCAGTAGGCTCTATCGCGTTGTTTGGATTATATAAAGATTTATCTAATTATAAATTGAATAATCTAATACCAGAGGAAAGAAAAGAAGAAGGTGAGAAAGGTGTTTAATTCATAAATAAAAATACAACAAAAAACTCGAGGATTACTCGAGTTTTTTTGTTTCATTTTATTCTAACTCTTCAGTTTTTTCGATGCTGATTTGTTCGATCTCCATGCCTTCGCCAGTGATGCGAAGAACGTCCTTATCAATCTTTCTAAACTCATGATTAGACTTGTTGAAATGATTGACGACAGTGCCTAGAGCGTTGCCCATCTTTTGATGGTAGTCTTCGTAACTCTTTAAGTGATTCCTAAGTTCACCAACTCTTTTGACGATATCCTTGGCGCTCTCTTCTATTTGCATTGCTTTTAACCCCTGAAGGACGGTTTGCAAATATGCGAGGAAGGAAGTAGGGGAAACAATGATAACTCTGTACTTACTAGCGGCGCGCTGGATAAGGTTCTCGGTGTCTTCAGCGATGGCTCCAATTTTGTTGATCAGAAGGTCATAGTAAATAGCTTCGTGTGGAATAAACATAAAAGCAAAGTCCATAGTGCCTTGTTCGGGCTGAATATATTTTGCAGTTTCAGTGATGCGGTTCTTCAAGTCGTTGACGAAAATTTTCTCGAGTCTTTCTCTTTCGGATTTGTCGTTCGTCTCGACGATGCGATTGTAATTTTCTAGAGAGAATTTGGAATCAATCGGAAT
>CAZBHU010000063.1:0-2827 GCA_964492035.1 uncultured Candidatus Saccharibacteria bacterium | reverse complement strand
TTTGCTTATACGGTTAAAAAATTTATTTTTTCTTCTTATTGGAAAAAAATTATTAACTGGTTTATGGCAAGAGAAATAGAAAAATAGGATAGGTAAAAATCTGTCCTAAAAAGGGGTTAGCGAATGCTAGCCCCTTTTTTTATTGTCCAGTTTTTATTTTATGGTTTTACCTGTTTTAACGACGTGGTCCAACAGTGTGTAGGTATACCCCATTTCATTATCATACCAACCGAGGACTTTGACTAAGTTTCCTCCGACGACGCGAGTCATTTCAAGATCGGCAATACAAGCATGACTGTCTGCTAGAATATCTGATGACACAATTGGTTCGTTTGTGGCCGTAAATAATTTTTCCCATCTTGGGTCACTAGCTGCTTTTTTCAAAATCTCATTAACTTCTTCTTTTGTGGTGTTTCTTTTGGCAATGAAGGTAATATCAACAATTGACCCGGCTGGAACAGGTACACGGATAGAAATACCATCAAATAATCCCTTGAGCACAGGAAATGCCTCTGTAACAGCTATGGCAGCCCCTGTAGAGCTTGGAATAATATTCTCAGCTGCTGCACGACCCTCTCTTAAATCCTTCTTGCTAGGGCCATCTACGAGTGCTTGAGTCGCAGTGTATCCATGGACAGTGTTCAATATTGCTTTCTCTACTCCGATTGCTTCATGAAGAATGGCGATAAGAGGAGATGCGGCATTTGTTGTACAAGAAGCATTGGATGTAATATCACAAGTTCCAAATTTGTCTTCGTTTACTCCTAGTAATATTGTCTCACCTTTTACAGAGCTATCTGCGCCCTTAGAAGGAGCACTGATTACAACCTTTTTTGCTCCACAATCTAGATGGAACTTTGATTTATCATAAGAAGTGAATACTCCGGTTGATTCGACAACTACATCAATACCAAGATTTGCCCAGGGCAATTTAGTGGTATCTTTTTCTTGTAAGTATTTTATTTTTTTGCCATCTATGACTATAAAAGAATCTTGCCCATCCCCTCCTTTTTCTGTCTTTATATCATGATTCCATTTGCCATATACGGTGTCGTATTTTAAAAGATAAGAAAGACTATCGATTGTTCCTAGGTCGTTGACAGCAATAACTTCTAAGTCCTCTCTTTCCCAAGAAAGTTTTAAAAAAGCTCGCCCAATTCTCCCAAAACCATTTATTGCAACACGAATTTTTTTATCCATAATATAAATATTTTTTTAAAAATTATATATTTTATTGTATCATTATTTCGTTTTAAAATAAAACTACAATTTTAGTAGTCCGACTACTAAAATTTACTGCAAGAATTCTTTTAATAATTTTAATGCTATTTGTGGATTGGCGCTACCTTTGGTCTCTTTCATGACTTGCCCAACCAACGACATAATTGCATTTTCTTTTCCCGCCTTGTATGTTTCAACTACTTCTTTGTTATTATCAATTATTTTTTGAATAATTTCTTTCAATGCCCCCTCGTCATTTTTTTGTAATAAATCTTTTTCTTCAGCTATTTTCATTGGTGACGCGTCTTCTGTGGTGATTATTGCTAGTATGTCTTTTGCGGCTCGAGAAGAAACTTTATTATCAAAGATCATTTGAATTAATTCAGCGAAATTATTCTCTCTAGGGATTTTAATATCAGGGTTTATTTTTTTAAGCCCCAAAAAGTCAGAGGTTATATAGTTAGAAGCAGTTTTTATTTTATCTTTATCATTAAGAATTGTCGCAACTTTTTCAAACCAAGAACCCAATTCTTGATCTGTTATATAGCTTTCAATATCTTCTTTCTTTATTCCATAATCATTTTCATAGCGAATTCTTTTAGCTTGTGGAAGTTCTGGAAGATTTTTCCTTAATTCTTCGGTATTAAATATTTCAGACAAGAATAATTTAGGCAAATCAGGATCAGGAAAATATCTATAATCATTGGCATTTTCTTTTACTCTTTGAGAAAAAGTGGATTGTTTAGTTTCGTCCCACCCCCTTGTTTCTTGAACTATTTTATCTTTTTCTCCAGATTCTATTAGCTCAATCATTCTTTTTGTTTCGTATTCGGCAGCTTTTTCTACAGCTTTAAAAGAATTGATATTTTTAACTTCAACTTTAGTCCCAAATTTGTTTGGATCATCAGATACAGAAATATTTAATTCAACTCTCATTTGACCTTTTTCCATGTTGGCTTCAGAAACTCCAAGATACCGAAGAAGTAACTGCAATTCCCTACCAAAATCTCCTGCTTCTTTGGCACTATGAATGACAGGTTCTGTTACTAACTCCATTAAAGGAACTCCAGCACGATTAAAATCGACAAGAGAAAAATCTCCGCGATCGTGTTTAGAGGTAGCAGTGTCTTCTTCTAAGTGAACTCGAGTAATTTTTACTCCATTTAATTCCCCACCAGAGACAATCGGATATTTATATTGTGAAATCTGATAAGATTTTGGAATATCTGGGTAAAAATAATTCTTACGATCAAACTCCGTAAAGTCTGCAATTTTTGCTCCTAGGGCTAATCCAACTTTGACCACACTTTTAACAGCTTCGGCATTTATAACTGGTAGGGTTCCGGGGTGTGCCATACATACAGGACAAATGTTGGTATTTGGAGTTTTTTCATCAGGGTTATTTTTGCATCCGCAAAACATCTTAGAGTTTGTCTTTAATTCTGCGTGTATTTCAAGACCTATGGTTGTATAATATTGTTTAGGCATAAAAGAAGTATACCAAAATTTGTAATTTTTTGAAAATTATGCGATTATATTGTTTGTAAGTAAGTTGCCCGAGTGGCGGAATAGGTATACGCGCACGACTTAAAATCGTGTCTCGCAA
>CAZBHU010000062.1:318-2829 GCA_964492035.1 uncultured Candidatus Saccharibacteria bacterium | reverse complement strand
CGCTATGAAGTAAACAATGCATACATAGAGAGACTAGAGAAAGCGGGATTAATATTCTCAGGGAAATCTCCTGATGGTCAGTTGTGTGAAATAGCAGAGTTATCTAGAGAAAAGCATCCTTTCTTCTTGGGCACACAATTCCATCCAGAGTTTAATGCAAGACCGCTTGAGCCACATCCACTTTTTAACGCCTTCGTAAAAGCTTGTATCAAAAAATAAAAACCCAGCGTTTAAGCTGGATTTTTATTTCAACTTATTTTTTAGTAAAGAGCGTCACTACCGTCTCTTTTGTTAGTTTTTTTAATTATTTCTAAGACTTCGTCTTCGTTATCAGTAATGACAAAAATTTCTTGATCATCCTCATCTATTAATTCATATTTGTCTCTCAAAAAGTCTTTTATGATTTGTTTAAGAGGGGTCCAGAATTCTACACCGTATAAAATAACGGGGAATTTCCCAACCTTTTTTGTTTGTAAAATAGTCAAAACTTCAAAAAGCTCATTTAGTGTTCCAAAACCTCCAGCACAGAAAACGCAAGCTTCCGTGGTGTATGACATGCAGACTTGTCTTGTGAAGAAAAAATTAAAAGAAGCCTCTTTTGTTACGTAGGGATTGGTGTATTGTTCGTGGGGTAGTCTAATTGTAAGACCAATAGATTCAACTCCACCTTCTTTTGCTCCCTTATTAGCTGCTTCCATTATACCGGGTCCTCCACCAGTGATAACAACAAAACCAAGTTCTTTGGCTATTCTATAAGAAAGGTTATAAGCTCTCTTATATTCAGGATGATCATCTTTTAGTCTTGCTGAGCCGTAAAAAGTTACAGAAGGTGGTAAATCTTTAACGATATCCATTCCGGCACGAAATTCATCTTGAATCATACACAACTTAGATTCTTCTCCATCAACTGCATTAAGAGTAATACCTCCATTTCTAATGTCATCAGCTGTTACTTCTTTAAATTCATATTTTTTATCTTCATTCATGTTGATTATTTTACCTTAAAAATCTCTATAATACAATTGTGTTTTTAGTCTTTTGTGGTAATATGTTCATAATAATCTGCCGAATGGTGTAATGGTAGCACGTCTCCCTCTGGAGGAGAAAATTGGGGTTCGAATCCCTGTTCGGCAACAATAAAAATACCGCTCGCGGTATTTTTTAATGCCGAGAGAAAGCCAACTTCTTGGCTTTCGTCGGGGATTCGAAAGACTTTTCCGTACGAGCGAAGCGAGGTGGAAAAGTACCTGCCGATGTAATCGGCGAAAAGTGTATTCACGGTCCCTGTTCGGCAACAATAAAAATTAACTCGAGAGACATGCTTAAAAAATATCATCTTAAGTTTCCCATAGCCTTTAAAAGTGTTTATTGATATAATGTTTAATATGGCTAATAGGGTTGATTTACAGAAAATTCAAAAAGAATTTGAAAATGAACATCAAGAATTTCATGAGATTTTTAAAGAGGAAACCAAAAAAATCAAGGCAATGATTAAAAAATAAATATGATAGAATTTTTGCCAACAAATTCAGAGAAAGTAAGAGGTTTAAACAATTCGGAGCAGTACCGGAAAGAATTTGAAGTCTTTGAAAAGAAAATATCAAGTACTCTTCAATCTTTCGATGAAAGTCTTAATGTTTTAAGAGATCTTGAAGAAAAATTACCCCAACAAGATCTTACCCCAGAGAAAAGGTCAGAAGCTCTAGAAAGCTCTCACAAGGTAAAGAAAGCGAGTCAAAAAGTTTTAAAATTTATATTACTTCGTTTGCTACCCATATATATTGCTTATTTTGCAGTAGCGGAGTTTAAGGAAAAGCCAGACGGTTCTTTTTCTGAAAAAGAGCGTGCAAAGAAAGAACTTCTAAAAGAAGGTATCACAAGTGAACAAAGATCTGTATATCGCTTAGGTGTGAGTGAGGCGCTTTATCGAGGAATAGCACCATGGGGATACCAAGGAGGAGAATCTGAAGAAGACGGAATCCCAAACGTAGATGCAATTAAGCATTTTCCACAGCGCGTTATTTTTGGAAGAGAAATAGCACAGAATGATCGTGATATCGTTATATCGCCAGCACGTGAAGATGCATGGAGATTTATGCTTGGTCTTAATCAAGTGCATGATACGTTTGGTATTTCAGATTACAAGCCAGCTCAATCAACAGAAGATAAGTATTACTATAAAATAAATGGATTTGAAAAAAAATTGTTTTCTAACCATTTCCTTGAAAATGAACAGTGGAATAAATTAAGTGACATGGAGAAAGAATGGATCAAAACAGATCGTCGGACAGATTCAAAGCTTGATAGCCTAGAGTTCTCTGACTTAGAAAAACACGGTAAACCCTTATCTTCTTCTCTGTTAGATTTCGTAGAACGAATTAAAGCAAACGGAGGGTCAATTATGCATTCTGATATTGAAGGTGATATGTCTGTCGGACTCATGGGACATTTTACACTTTCACTTGGAGAAGATGAAAGGGGGACATATATCTCATATTACGATAAGTGGGA
>CAZBHU010000062.1:0-308 GCA_964492035.1 uncultured Candidatus Saccharibacteria bacterium | reverse complement strand
TCTTGATAATACATTTTTAAATCTAGGAAATTGTTTGGCTAGGGCATATGAGATTTATGATCGTATTTATTACGATCCAAAGACTGGTGAGATCCTTGAAGGTCCAATAAAGAATTGATAATTTTTTAAAAACGAACAAGACATGTTTTATGCGTCGAAAGAAAGCCAACTCGTGTTAAAATATAATCATGCAAACTTTTACTGATAGAGTTATAAAAATAGCACTAGAGATTCCAAAGGGAAGAGTTACAACTTATGGCAGAATTGCTAGAGCGGCAGGAGCTGGCCCGATGGCATCTCAGAGTATA
>CAZBHU010000061.1:0-2881 GCA_964492035.1 uncultured Candidatus Saccharibacteria bacterium | reverse complement strand
ATTATAAGAGAAATCTGCAACTGGAGGAGTTGTGTCATTAGCAATAACAAGACTAGGTATTATACAGAACAAAAATATTAATATTATTAAAAAAGAAAAGCTACCTCTAGAGTTATTTTTGAAAAAACTAAATTTTCTTACTGATATATTTTTGTATAGCATTGAGAATAGAAATATTAATTAATTTTTAAATGGCACTAAAATTAACTTGTTACATTATAAACAATTTTAATTACAATATCAAACTAAAAAAGCTAAAATAATCAAAAAGCAATCCGTGATATTTAATTTTTCTTTTTTATCTCCATATTTATTTATCTTACGTTATTCGTTATTAATAAAATTAAATGTATCGTCAAAGTTTTTGAATATAACATCGACAATAGATTCTGTTTTTTTCTTGGAAATTATCACCTCCCGAAAAATCTGGATCCAATGTCAATATTTTTACATCCGAAGATAAGGGAGTTGCTATATTGTTTAGTAATGTTTTGATTATGTTTTTCTTTAAAATAAGACCATAAAACTTATAAAATAAAGGATTAATCAGTATTATTTTTATATTGTTTATTAATGTTTATTAATGTATAATAAGGTTTATGAAAGGAAATTTTATTCAAATCAAAGAGGCTTCTGAACTTTTGGGGGTAACTAAATTAACTTTGAGGAATTGGGATAAGGCTAAAAAACTGATTTCTTATCGACACCCTATTAATAATTATCGAATATACAAAAAAGAAGATATCGATAAATTTATACAAGGAATAGAAAATAACCCAAATCCCCCTTCTGGAAAGAAATATAAAGACAATCAGATATATAAATTAAAGGTTGTACACCTAAAAGATTAGCTTGCTTTTACCATTATAAAGTGGTAAGATATTTCTCATATGATAACAGTAATAGAAGTAAAAAAGAATGCTAATGAGAACAATATGAATCTCATCAGAAGATTCACTCGAAGAGTTCAAGAATCTGGCATTATTCAAAAAGTAAAGAGTAAGAGATACAATAAACGAGCAGAATCAAAAGTCAAAACAAAACAAGCTGCCCTTAAAAAAATCTCAAAGAAAAAAGAATACGAGAAACTCTTTAAGCTAGGAAAAGAAACTAAATTTGTTAGAAAAGGAGCTCGAAGATAAAAATGGATGAAGAATTATTTACAATTCTAAACAAGACAAAAGGCAAGCTTCCACGCTTGCCTTTTGTCTCTGTCAAAAATAAAATCTTAGGAGAAAAATACGAACTTAGTTTAACTATATTAGGGGCACGAGAACAACGAAAGATTAATCGAACTTACCGAGGAATAGACTCGACGACAAATATTCTTTCTTTTGTTCTTAGTAAAAAATCCGGAGAAATCACTCTTGATCCTGTTAAAATTAAAAAAGATGCTATACTATTTAATATGACCTATGATCAATTCTTTCTCTTTCTTTTTATTCATGGATGTTTACATTTGAAAGGTTTAGAACATAGTAGTAAAATGGAGTTACAAGAAAATAAATATTTTAAAATTTTTAATCCTCAAAAATAATTATGATAAAAGGACCCTATACTTGTGGAATAGATATCGGTACAAACTATACAAAAGTAGTTGTGGTTAAATATGATAAAGAAAAAAAAGAAAGCTCTATTATTGCTACCGGTTTTTCTGAAACCAGAGGAATGAGACAGGGGTATGTTGTAAACACTGATCACGTTGCTGAAAGTATACGAAAAGCTGTAAAACAGGCAGAGAATATACTGGGTAATAAAATTAATAAAGCTTATGTTTCAATAGGAGGAATTAGCCTAAATTCAAATATTTGTTCTGGCTCAGTAATGACTACACGTGCAGATCAAGAAATTTCTGCTATTGATGTTGAAAAAGTAATTTCTAATAGTGAAGAAAATTTAGATACAACAAATAAAAAAATTATCCACTCAATTCCTCTTGGATACAAATTAGACGGCAAAGAAATATATGTTAAACCAGAGGGACTAAAAGGGGCTAAGCTTGAAGTCAAAACTTTATTTATCACCTGTCTCAAGCAAAACTTGGAGGATTTAATTACTGCTTTTGGCCTTGCTCGAATTAATGTAGAAGAAATAGTTGCATCTCCTTTGGTTACAGGAAATATTTTATTAAATAACAAACAAAAAGTTGCTGGGTGTGTGTTGGTAGATATGGGGGCAGAAACTTTATCAACTATTGTTTTTGAAAATAATCTGCCAATATCTTTACATGTTCATCCAATAGGAAGTCTTGATATTACAAAAGACGTAGCCCTTGGTTTAAAAATTTCACTCGAAGAAGCTGAGACTATTAAGATGGGTAATGTTATCGGTGGAGATTACTCTAAGAAAAAAGTAGACGAAATCATTGAAGCTCGCTTAGTTGACATGTTTGAATTAGTTGAAAATAACTTAAAGCGTCTAAAAAGAAATGAATTACTCCCTGCTGGTGTTATTTTAACAGGAGGAGGTTCTGGGGTGAATGAAATAGAAAACATAGCCAAGTCTCAATTAAAATTACCAACCAGAGTTGGCCCGTCAGATTTTTCAATAATAAATAAATTTAAAGTTAGAGATAATTCTTGGTATACAGCTTTATCACTAGCTCTTTATTCTAACGATGAAGATTTTTATGATTCTTCTCTTAAGAATGATATCCGAGAGGCTCGGAGTTTTTTCAAGGATGTCATTTCTCGATTTTTCTCTCAGCTTTTACCATAAAGTTATACTTTTATAAAAGAACATAAAATATTTTTGTCAAATTTCCCTTTTTCTTTATTTCTGTTATTATATATAACACAGTTTTATTAATAACAATATGACATTTGTCTTTAAATTATATGCCTAAATTAAATCCAGAGATAGAATCGTTTGCTCGAATTAA
>CAZBHU010000060.1:0-2963 GCA_964492035.1 uncultured Candidatus Saccharibacteria bacterium | reverse complement strand
TTTAATTGGTTTATTCACATTTATGAACCACTGAAGTTTTGGTAATGGCTCTATAATTCCACCTGTCCTTTCGGCAGTGGAGACATTCTGGATAACTTCCTCTTCTTTTTCTAGAAGACCTTCTTGTTTTAGCCACTCCACAACTATATCTCTAGCCTCTGTAACTTTTTTGTCTAGCAGTCTCTCATCTCCAACTGTCATTCTTGCGAATTCGTTTATTACTTGTTTTGTTGGTAGATTATGTCTTTGTGCAATATCAGCATCTATCTGACTATGTGCAGGGGTAACACCCAGAGCTCCTGTTCCAAAATCTTTTTCCACAGCTGTGTCTGCGATTATTTTTATTTCAAGGGAGACTCCGCAGAAATCTTTAACTGTAAAAGTTTTACCTACCAAGTCTTTATATCTTGTGTCGTCAGGGTGGACAGCCACTGCAGTGTCTCCAACCTTTGTTTCTGGTCTTGTTGTTGAGATAGAAATAGGGAAGTCTTTGGAATATTTAAATGTATAAAATTTAGCTTTTCTTTCTTCGTAAACTATTTCATCATCAGAAATAACCGTTTGGCCCTTGGGATCCCAGTTTACAATACGATGACCACGATAGATTAATTCATCATCATACATTTTCTTGAATGCCGTACGAACTGCAAAGTTCCTTTTTTCATCAAGGGTAAAGGCTTCACGAGACCAGTCAAGAGAGGCCCCCATTTTTTTAGATTGATTGATTATCGTGTCGTGACTTTCTTGGGCAAATTTATTTACTCGATTTAGAAATTCTTCTCGCCCTAGATCTATTTTTCTTTTGCCTTCTTCTTTTTCTATCATTTTTTCAACCTTAGACTGTGTGGCTATGGCTGCGTGATCTGTCCCCGGTAGCCAAAGAGTTCGTTTACCTTGCATGCGAGCAAAACGAGTCATAATATCTTCTATTGTTAGAGTAGCAGCATGACCCAAATGTAGAGTTCCGGTCACATTTGGAGGAGGGAGAACCATAGAGAAAGTCTCAGCGTCCTTATCGGTAAAATTCTTTTCTATGCACACATCAGGATTAAACAAACCTGAATCTTCCCATAATTTGTAGATCCTATCTTCAGTGTCCTTTGGGTTGTAAGGTTTCAAAAATTTCGGATTGATATTTGTTTGCTCGTTCATGTATAAAATATAGCACTTTTAATCGCTTTTATCAAAAAGATTATAAGTTTTTATAAACTTAGATTTCCGTTGGCTTTCACACTGTTTAGATTTTTTGCTATCTTTTTATTCTTGAATTGAAAGAATCCGGCGATGCCTATCATAAGGGCATTATCTCCAGTTAAGCTTCTGGTAGGGAAATAAACCTGTATTTTCTTAGTGATTTTTTTAGTAGTCGGACTACTAAAATTTAACTCTGTTATTTTCTGGGACATTATTTCTTGCAAGTATTTGTTTGCAGAAACTCCACCTCCTACAATTAGTGTTTTAGCCCCATATTCTCTAAGTGCTTTTATTGTTTTTGAAACAAGAACTTCGACGACTGAGTTTTCGAATTCACAGGCGACTTTTTGTTGCCAACTAGAATTTGGTCCAAATAATTTTTTTAGTTCTTTTTCATTATATTTTTCTTTTAAATCTCTAACTAAATACAATACAGCTGTTTTGAGTCCTGAAAAAGAAAAATCATAATCTTTAGAATTTATCATAGGGCGGGGGAGAGTAAATGGATGAATAGAAAATACATTTGAACTTCTTTCTTGGGCTGCTAGTTTTGAGACCTCGGGTCCTCCAGGATAAGGGAGTCCAAGCACTCGTGCGACTTTGTCAAAAGCTTCTCCCGAAGCATCGTCTCTGGTTTTACCAATTTTTTTATATTTCATCCAGTCTTTCATTAAAACAAGTTCTGTGTGTCCACCTGAAACCAAAAGAGAGATAATTGGAAATATTTTCTTATCAGAATCAACGGTAAAAGATTTTCCTTGATTTGGAAAAATTGAGAATATGTGTCCCTCCATGTGATTTACTGGGATAAAAGGAATATTCCAATAAGAAGACAAAGCTTTGGAAAAGCTAATTCCCACCCAAAGAGCAGGTTCCAACCCAGGTCCCGTTGTGACTGCGATTGCGTCTATTTTTGGATTTTTAATTTTAGTAATTTCATCTAAGAAATTTTTATAAAGATCTTCTTCTCGCTCTAGTATTTTTTGAATTTTCTCTGTTTCCTTGTTTGAAAGTTTTGTAGCTGTCTTTAATGGTTTGTATAATTTTGCCTCGGTTAAAACTTTAGTTAGTACCCCTAAAATATTTTTACCATGTTCTCTTTTGGCCATCATCGGAAAAACTCCCCCATATTGCGTGTGAATGGCGATTTGAGAAGACACTTCATTTCCAAGAATTTTAAATTTTGTTTTACCAGATTTTTCTGTGACTTCTACAAGGGCAATTGCGGTTTCGTCACATGAAGTTTCTATTGCTAGGATTTTCATTCCATTAATATACCACATGATTAATGGTTTTGCCATTTTGTGATATTCTTTAATTATGAACAAAAAACATCTAATAACCATTGCAGGCAAGTTAGGAAGCGGTAAGTCTTCGACTGCTAAGAAGGTTGCAGAAATTTTAGGATATAAACATTTGTCTTCGGGTGATTTTATGCGAGATATTGCTAACGAGCGGGGGATATCTTTGATGGAATTAAATCAAATTGCTGAAAAAGATAATTCCATAGACAAAGAACTCGATGATAGAAACATAGAAATAGGCAAGCAGTCAGACATAGTCATCGACTCGCGTCTCGGTTTTCACTTTATTCCGGAGTCTTTTCGGGTGTATCTTGATCTTCATCCTGAGATAGCCGCAGAGAGAATATTAAAAGACAAAGAAAATAATCCTAACCGACTCAAAGAAGACAATAGAGCTTTTGACACAAAAGAAGATGTAATGAAAAGTATAATAGAAAGACAAGAAAGTGAAAAATCTAGATATGA
>CAZBHU010000059.1:0-2979 GCA_964492035.1 uncultured Candidatus Saccharibacteria bacterium | reverse complement strand
TTGTAAATATTGCTATCTGTTGTAACTATAGCTTCTTTTATTTCCTGAGTCATATTTGATATGTCCTCATTGTATTGAACAATTTCTTTTGTTATTGGCGTAGCAACAGTTGCAATTTCTAGATAAGCAGTATTTTTGATTGGTTCTTCACGGTCTTCACGATAAAAAAACTGTTTTTGCATTAATCCATCTTGTCCATACTTGCCTTCAATAATCTCAGCGTATCTTTCTCTAAAAGTCGATATGTTTTTATTTACAAGATCAAGTTCCTTATTAACCAGTTCTTTTAGATTTTCTTCTATTACATCTTTTTTAACCTTACCTTTACCACCAAGTTCGTTAAGATTGATCCATGTCTGTGTTTGTTTAACTTTTTCCCAAAAAGAAAGTGTCCCCTTAAAAATGTTGTAGTAGTTATCATAGAAATCCTCACCCTCTTGAGCTATTTTAAAAGTAGTAGAGTCACGCGTAAAGAAACTTCCTGTTTTGTAATCTGTCGATAACGAATACGCATAATCCGAGAAGGCTCTTATAGCCTCACTATAATTAATATCCCATGCCAGATTTGGTCCAGGAATACAATAATCAAGCTCACCAAGCTTTGGCATTACAGAAGGTAGGTTTTGAAGAAGTTCTTTTGCGGCTATTTTGTAATCTTGTTGTATTTGAATTACCCCCCTTTTTGCGATGGGATGTTTTTTGTTTGTGCACTCACCCTCTTTGTTTAAAGGTCCGCATTTCCAATTTTGCCAAGTTTGGCCGTCCCAGAAAGCTCTGTCCCCAACTTCCCATCCACTGTATCCAGAGTCAGATAAGGATATTTTACCAGGAACAGTAACTTCGTAATAAACATTAATAGGATAAAGAATATCTTTATTTGCATCAATAACAATTGGACTAATATTTTTAACCAATTTTTCAGTAGATCCGTCCGGTCTTTTTGCTGTATTCGTTGAAACATTCCAAGTTCCAAGTTTGGATTTGTTTGTGTAATTGTAATTATACCTGTTTCCTAAATCTCGCACGAGGTTAAAGTTTCCATCTTGATAAGAGTTGCTTCCACCAATCAAAGACAGATTTCTTTCTCCTCCTGTATCCATCATTTCTGAATCTGAATAAACATATTTCTCTGCTGTTAGACTAGAAAGACCCTGGTCTGCAAGTTTAGACAAAAGTATAGTAAAAACGGCATTAAGAGTCTCGTTGATTGTGTCAGCCATCTCTAGCTGTCTTTCTGGTGAGTTTAAATAATAAGAAATTTTATCTTTAATAAGACTTCCTGGGGTGACGGTTTCCCACTTAATACAAACCTTAGGTTTAGGTGTTGACTCAGCTGTTTTTGCGGGTGAAACATCAGTGTAATCTGGCGCTAATTCCATATTCATAATTTCTTCGTTTACTTCATCTTCTCTGTTATAGTCATATTGTTTACATATTTTCTGATCTAAGAATCCATTATTCTTTTGAAGTTCTTCTTTGGTTTCTGTTGTTTTTTCCTCCTTTTCTTGCTCTATAATATCTCCAGCAAGCATCTGGTACCCAATTGGGTTATTAGCTTCGTTTTGAGTAAAGGCCATCCAAGCATCCCATCCCCCAGAACGAAAATCTTTATGAAATAAATCAATGGCTCGATTTGCTTTTTCTAATTCTGATAATTTTGCATAAGATTCTGGGTCAGTAATAAAATTTACCATAGTAGATTTTAGGTCAAGCAAAGCACCCATTCCTTTATTTTTTAATCTATTATTTGAAACTAAGCTACGAGAAAATGCTCGACTGTATGGATAAGGCCCACGATCAGCAAGAGCAGAATCCAGTTTGTTGATTGCTTCATTAAGTACTCTGCTCTCTATGCTGTTTAAAAGATCTTGAGTGTTAGTTACAAAGAATGGGTCTCCTCCAAAACCTGTATTCACCCAAGTGATTGCATATCTAGCCATGGATGTTAGTTGGTTTTTAGCAAGAGTATAGGCAATACCATTAAAACACTGCTCCATCTTTCTCTGTGCCTCTTCCGCAGCCTTTTCAGATGTTGTTGCTTTTGTTTTTTGTGTTTCGTCGCACTTGATGAAATCTTTCAGCGCGTTTGTGATGTTTCCACCACCACTAGCTCCATCAGTAGGTCCAGCAGTCATTTGGGCAACTCCACTTAATATTCCACAAACTTTTTCTTTGATTTCTTCTCGACCCTCCTTTGTTAGAGCTTTTGTAAAAGTATCAAAAACACCAGAACTAAACTTGGTTATCGCCAAAGAAACCTTATTAACGATATCTGTACACCCCACAACCTGCATCATGAGATCAGAATTTAAAACATCGGAGGTTTTAAATTTATAGGGCTCAATTTTGCCAGTTTTGGTGGGGTTTTCCCAGTCTATAAGAGGAGCAGCTGAGGTTTGAGTAAAAATAATTTGAGAAAAAAACACAGCTAGAATAGCAAACAGTGCATACTTAGAGATTTTTTTACTAATAATATTTTTTCTCATAATTATATAGATTAATTATATCATTATTAATCTAATTGTAAAACTTCTGTCATTTTACTAGTATCATTCACAAAATCCGTAGTGTATTTATTGTATAAAACAAGAGATTTCATTCCAAGGATTGGATCTGCCAATGACATCGTTAATCCGTCTAGGGATTTACCTATTTTTGAAAGACTGTTTATTGTTTTTAAATACTGAACAGAAATGGATGAGGGTACTTCTATTTGAGATAATTCCCTTGAAAGATCACCATAATAGGAAGCGATCGTCTTGGCTGCTCTTAATGATTGCGCATCATTGCTTCCTAGCCCCACCGAAATTAGAGACATTTCACTTCCGATGTCCATCGCTTCATACTTAGCATATGTTTTAATAAAATTTTCATAAAAATAAGAAACTGTTTCGTTATTTGTTGGAACTACCACAATGTCTTCACTTTGATATTCGTCTTGTAATTCCTCCACGATTATTTCTTGTCCTATCGTTTCTG
>CAZBHU010000058.1:0-3012 GCA_964492035.1 uncultured Candidatus Saccharibacteria bacterium | reverse complement strand
GCTGGGGTACAAGGATTCGAACCTCGATTAACGGGACCAAAACCCGGTGTCCTACCATTAGACGATACCCCAATAATTAACGAATTTATACTAGCATATTTTATAGATTTTGAAAATCATCACCACTCTCACCTCTCTTGGTAAGTATAACAATACTTACCAAGAGCACCCTCATTAATAAAGCTCAGGTAAAATTATTTACCTGAGCTTCGTCTAAATAAAACTTGGCTAAACAAACTTAAAATATTTTCTAATTTTTTCTCCTGGGAGAAAAAACCTATATTTCACCAAATTGTCTTTTGAATCTCTCCAAACGACAAGTCTGTTTTGAGTTCCATCTCCTTTTACTTTGTCTCTACGCCAACTTGCTAACTCCTTATGGTCAAAAGTATCTCTCCCGTCTACAGAATACGGAATTGATTTAACAGTATCAACCACGACCCTTTTAAAATCAAAAAATATTTTATCATCAAAATAATTAAAATATTTATCTCCATATTTAGATAAAATTTTATCAAAACATTCATCTTGTTGAATTTCAAAAGAGTTAAGTAATGGTCCAACATGACAACTTCCGTCCTGAAAATTTTTTACCATTTCATCAATTATTCCGTCGACTAATCCTCGCCACCCAGCATGACAAACTCCAATTTTTTCATTGTCCCAGAAGGCAATAATAGAGCAATCAGACCCATAGACTATAAGTCCGAGATCTTTTTCCGTGGTAATCATACCATCCCCCATAATCCAAGAGGGTGTGCCAAAATCTACAATATTAATTGTCGATCCATGACATTGCTTTTGTATAACCAATTCCATGTCTTTGATTTTTTTCTCTAGTATATACCCTAACAAATAATAGTCAAAATCAATCTAAAAAAGCGATTAGCCACTATCTTTGCACAGGCCGGGCCTGTGCGTAGGCCGGGCCTGTGCGTACTTACATATTTCATACGCGATAGCATACAAAATATGTAAACCTACTCCCTCTCGTCCGCACCTTCGCTTTTTGATACAATATAGTTATGAAAAACAAAATTTTTAAAATACTAACTCCTGTGGCATATCTTGCCATGGTCGTAGTTAATTATTTAGCCAACGCATTACCAATCGCGGGTAGAGATACTGGAGCAATATCAGATAGCTACCCAAATCTATTTGCCCCAGCCGGCTACGCATTTTCTATTTGGGGATTAATATATATCCTTTTAGCTATCTATGTTATTTATCAATTCAAGAAAGGCAACAGTGAAGTGTCCACAAAAGTAAATCGTTTTTTTGTTCTAACTTCGTTGTTAAATATTTCTTGGATATTCGCTTGGCATTATGATTTCATTTGGTTATCAGTCATTTTAATGCTTGGCTTATTATTCTCTCTTAAAAAGATTTCGAAAATCTTAAAACCAGTCGCCTTGAACGCTCGAGATTACAGATTCATATACTTACCTTTTAGTGTTTATCTCGGTTGGATTACCGTTGCGACAATTGCCAATATTTCCGTCTTTTTGGTAAGCATCAATTGGAACGGTTTTGGATTATCTGAAGTTTTTTGGACCGTTTTAATAATTTTGATCGGAGCAATTATCGGATCATTGCGCACCATCCAAAATCGCAATATTCCCTACGGGCTTGTTTTGGTTTGGGCCTACGGAGCCATCCTTTACAAACACCTTTCTCCCACCGGTTTTGCTAAATCATATCCAGAAGTTATCGGGGTCGTCTTAGTGTCTCTACTTTCTTTCATTGTCATTCTCGGTATTATAACTTTTAAAAGAAAAAATGAATCCGTCAGAACAAATTAATAATCTTCACGAATCACCTGAACGAATTAAATTATCAAAACTAGAAAGCGAAGATAAGTGGGTTTTTCATGGTTCTCCTTACGAAATAGAAGTTTTTGAACCCCGACAAGCATACAAATACCCAAAAGAAGGAGAAAAAATCCCAGATGGAGATCCTGCGGTTTTTGCTTCTCCAAGTGCAGACATCGCCATCTTTATGAGTATTATCAATGAAGTAAATGCTCCACTGGGTTTGAGAAGTGGTTTTGGAACAAACGAAGAAGGTAAAATAAAATTTAAAGCTACCAAGGCTACCATCGAACAATTAAACAAATCAAAGGGGTATGTATACGTATTTGATAAAACAAAATTCATTCCCAGATCACCGCTAGAGTCTCTCACCCATGAAGCAGTTACTGCAGATGACATGGTTATTGTCTCAGAAAAAGACCTACCAAAAAACATAGAGATTAAAGATTTTTAGCGATAAAATTATAAAGGTAGTATAATATCTTTATGACAAACAATCTCTGGTTTAAAAGAAAAACTTACGGCTACGGCTGGACACCTGTCACTTGGCAAGGCTGGGCTGTCATCATTATTTGGCTTATTTCATTTTATCTTGTAATAACAGGGGTAAATAGTGAGCTCATAAAATTGGTAAGTATTCTAATACTTACTGGAATTCTTATTTTTGTATCATACAAAAAGGGAGAACGCCCAAGATGGCAGTGGGGTGAAAAAGAAGAAACAGATAAATAAAATTATATAAATTGTTTTTTAGTGTAACAAATTATTAGTTTAATCGTCACTAACAACGGGATGGATGAAATGAAAAAACAGTTCGAGAAGTCCTATGATGAGTATGCCCCAAACATTTTAAGGCATACCTATTTCAGAGTGAGAGACAAAGAAACCGCCGAGGACATCGTCCAAGAAACATTTTTCAAGGCCTGGAGAAGCATAGTGGATGGAGATCAGGGTGAGATAAAAAACTTCAAAGCATTTCTGTATAGGATTCTGAACAACACGATAATCAATCATTACCGTACCAGAAAAGAAACCATATCTCTAGATGAAGCAATCGAATCAAACGAGAACCTGTCTCCAGTCGAAAATAACGAAGAGGACAGAATAGATAACGAAATAGAAAACATACAGCTTAGAAAATACCTGTCTGAAATAAAGGAAGAGTATCGTGAAATTTTAATAATGAAATACTTAGACGATC
>CAZBHU010000057.1:1951-3086 GCA_964492035.1 uncultured Candidatus Saccharibacteria bacterium | reverse complement strand
GGCCTCTCCTGTTGTCTGATCAAAATCAAGAGTTGCTTTATCTAAAAATCTTCCGGTCAATTCAGTCTTGTTATAAACATCATCATAAGTAGCATTTTCTGAGCCCTCTTTTGTAGAATCAAATTTTGGATTCTCTGTTCTAAATTCAAGAACTGGAGTTTGCCCTATCATTTTTACCGCCTCCCCTACGTTTGTCACCCCAGGAAGATCTACAATCAATCTCTCTTCTCCATCTCCTGTAAATCCAGCATTTTGAACTTGAACAACAGGTTCAGAAACTCCGAAAACATTTACTCTTCTTTCGATAACGTCACGAAGAGATTCCATGGAACTCTTTATATCGTTTTGCCCTACTTCGGTCACATCTGCCTTGTAAACAAGATGGGTACCACCTGAAAGGTCTAAGCCCAATTTAAAATTATATTTAGCTAGTCCCGTCGCCTCTGTTTCAGGGGCTAGGTTCCTGTGGCTTACTTCTGATTTATAAACAAACAAACCCAAACCTACTCCAATAAGGAGAATTAATAAAGCTGTAATTCGTTTTTTTACCATAATGCCCCAATTTTAGACCTTTTTAGGCCAAAAATCAACTATTATCTATATTATTCAATAGTTTCTTTCAGTGATCTTTTTTTAATATCTGTTATTAAATGGTAGAGCATAACCACTAAAAGTCCTATCAGATATCCGAAAAGAATATCAATTGGGAAATGAATTCCAGATATAACTCTCGTCACCCCTATCAACAAAGCGCAGGCAGTTGCTATATACCCCAACCTTCTATCTGCTATAAAAAAAGATAATGCTAGTGCGGAGAAAAATGCAGCATGCCCCGAAGGAAATGAGTCCATTCCCCCATGAGTAAATAAAGGAGTAATAGTTTCTTTAAATACAATAAAAGGTCTAGGATAATTTATAATCCCTTTTAAAATATCTGTGACCAGCCAACTGATTGTCGCTAAGCCTAAAGTGTCTAACAAAAAGCCCATTCTTTTTTTAAAAATACCAAAAGGGTGATTCAAGTCAAACTTCCCAAAATCTGCTCGGAAAGCATACGCTATGGTTAGTAATATCAATATATATGGCAAATAATCTGCCCATTTTCCTAATAGGTATCATCTTTGACCCAGAGACC
>CAZBHU010000057.1:0-1941 GCA_964492035.1 uncultured Candidatus Saccharibacteria bacterium | reverse complement strand
CTTGTCTGTTGGGCAACTTTGGTGGGCTAAACCATGTAATGTAAAAAATATTTGTTCGTTCATGTTTTTTTGTTTTTAATAATAATTAATTAAATGCCAAGAAACTCATTTCTAAGGTCATCTCTATGCGCTACCCTTCTGTACTTACTCATCCCCATCAAAATTCCAAGGCCAATAAATTCAGTTAAAAGATGGGATCCTCCATAACTCATAAACGGCAGTGGAATACCTGTCACTGGCATTATCCCAATATTCATTCCTACGTTAATTATAAAGTGAGTCATTAAATAAATCGACAAACCCAAACCAAAAAGAATTTCAAAATTGGAGGTTCCTAAAAGAGATAAGTGTAAAATCCTCCACATAATCAAACAAAACAATATAAAGAAAATTAAAACCCCTACAAACCCCCATTCTTCAGAAAAGGCTGCAAAAATAAAGTCCGTTTCGTATTCTGGTAAAAACTGTAGCCTTGATTGTGTCCCGAAACCAACACCCTTTCCTGTTAACTGTCCAGACCCTACTGCAATTGTCGACTGATAAACATTATATCCTGTGCCTCTAATATCCGAAAGTGGCTCAACAAAGTTTATAATTCTAGCCTTTTGGTATGGCTGAAAAACAAAAGCCCAAAGAAAAGCAAACGAGACAGCTATTAATCCTAAAATTAAAATTAGGTGTTTTTTAGAAATACCAGAAACTAAAGCTACACCAAACCAAATAAAAAAAATAGTTATTGCTGATCCAAAATCAGGTTGAAGAAAGATTAAAATAAAAGGGATAAAAGCATACAGGCCAGAAATAAAAATGTGTTTGATGTTGCGAATCTCAATATGTCTTCTAGAAAAATATTTTGCCAACATTAAAATCAAAACTATTTTCATTAAATCTGATGGTTGAAAAGAGAAGCTTCCAAAATCAAACCAACTCTGTGCCCCACCTGCTCTGTGGCCAAAGAAAAACAACAAAACCAACAAAAAAATAAAAAATAAATAACCTGTAACTAGGATATCTGTTCTTTTTAAAAATCTGAAGTCTACAAAAGATAGTGCGAACATGATAACAACAGAAATTCCAACCCATGTTAGCTGGTGATTAAATAAAGAACTCTCCCCAGTAAATGAATTCATGGTAATCAATCCAGCTCCTAAAATTGGCAAAATAAATAAAAAGAGAAGCCAATCAACCCCAGAAGAAAAACTTTTTGTTCCAGTTGTTAGTAATTTCATGGTGTTAAAAATTTAGAAAGAAACTGAAAAAGGATTTATTTGCACTAGAATATCTTGAGTAACAGGAATACCTTCTAGCGCTTCAGGCCAAGTAAAAACAACTGGGGTGTTTGAATTGCTGTTTAATCCATTTTTGTGAGTTTTTGATGCGTTTATTGCATTGCCGTCTTGGTCATATAAAATAGCTACCACCTCAAATTCTGGCAAATCATAAACTGAATCATTGTTAATTGTGGCCTTTAGCGTTGGAGTATCTTCGTTGTTGTCTAAAGATATGTTACTAATCCTCAAAGGCAAAGTGGTTAAAACTGGAGATTTTTTAACCCATATAATCTTAGATATAAAATCAAAAGATATAGTTTTAAGTTCTGATTTTCCAGAATTAAATCTAGTTTCTAAGACAGCAAATGGTTGATTTGGTGGAATAAATGTTTTGCCTTCTTTACGTCCAATAAATTTATTGTTAACATCATAAGCGCGAAATTCATATGCGACTTCGTAAGCAGCCGCTGTTTTATTTCTATTTTCTACATAGGCCACCAAGTTGTAATTATTACCAATTATTTTAAAAGCCCTGCTCCAAACAACCGCTGGAGCGACAGTGTCTTCGGTACATACAATCTGACATTTCCCGCCACAATCTATACCTGTCTCTTCACCATTTTGCTTACCGTCTTGACACGTGGCTTCTTTAAAAATGATAGGATAAATA
>CAZBHU010000056.1:0-3104 GCA_964492035.1 uncultured Candidatus Saccharibacteria bacterium | reverse complement strand
GGAGTTTAAGTTTACAGAACTGCAAGCAATTGCCATTCTCGAGATGAAGCTTCAAAAATTAGCTGGACTTGAAAGAAAAAATATAGAGCTTGAACTAGCAGAGAAACAAGCTTTGATTAAAGAGCTGGAGTCTTTATTAGCAAGCCCAAAGAAATTAATGAAAGTAATAAGCGATGAATTAAAAGAAGTTAGAGAAAAATATGCAGATGATCGAAGAACTAGAGTGGTTAAAGGTGGGGTTAAGGCTATTAACGAAGAAGATTTAATTCCCGAAAAAGAATCAGTTCTAGTCTTTACTAAAGGTGGGTATGTAAAGAGGACAGATCCAAGTGAATACAGGACACAAAAAAGAGGCGGGGTTGGAGTGATTGATATTGAACCAAAAGAAGAAGATTTCGTAACAATGTTGATCTCTGCTAATACACACAGCGATTTGTTATTCTTTACTAATAAGGGTAAAGCTTATCAAATTAAGATGTATGATTTACCAGAGGGTAAGCGAGCGACAAAGGGTAAATCAATAATGAATTACCTTTCTCTTGAAGGAGATGAAAAAGTTTCTTCTATTTTACCGATTGATAAAGAAACAAAGAAGACAGTTGAAACTTTAATGCTAATCACTAAAAATGGAGTAGTTAAAAAAGTTGGGGCTGAGAGCTTCAAAGACGTGCGAAGAAGCGGTCTTATTGCTATAAAACTAGACAAAGATGATGAGTTGCAAGCAGTTTTACCTATCTCAAAAGACGACGATATTATTTTGGCAACAACAGCTGGTCAATCTATTCGATTTAAAGAAACAGATGTTAGAGAAATGGGAAGAGGTGCAGCTGGAGTTAGAGCTATCAAACTCGGTAAAGCAGATTTTGTTATTGGAGTTGATAGAATTCCAAAAGGAGAAAAAGATTCCACGATTTTAACTTTGAGTTCAAATGGCCTCGGCAAAAAAACAAATATCAAAGAATACAAAACTCAAAAACGAGGAGGGTCTGGAATTAAAACAGCAAAAGTTACCCCTAAGACAGGAAAGTTGATTGTTGCTGGAGTTGTTAAAGACCAAGAAGAAATAATTGCCGTTTCGCAAAAGGGGCAAGTTATCAGAGTAAGCCTAGAATCAATTCCTAAATCTGGCCGACAAACACAAGGGGTAACAGTAATGAAGTTGAGACCAGGAGATAGTATTGCTTCAATTACATTTTTGTAATTTATTTAATGTGATATAATATAATATATATGTTTAGTAGCCCAGAACAAAATATTTTAAGATTAGGATTAACTGAAGGCATGCGAGTCGCAGACTTAGGGGCCGGAACAGGTTTTTATTCTAAGGCTTGTAGTCCGAGAGTAGGGATGACTGGTAAAATATTTGCAATTGAAGTTCAGAAGGATTTAGTAAAAAAACTAGAAACAGAATTAAGGAATTGGGGAATTTCAAATGTTGAGTGCGTGTGGGGTGATATTGAAAGACGCGGGGGAACTAAACTCTCAGATGGTAGTATTGATGTAGTTATTGTATCTAACGTATTATCTTTAACTGAAGATCGAGTAGGTCTTATTGAAGAAACAAAAAGAATATTGAAGAGAGGTGGCAAGGTCTTGTTGATCGACTGGTCGTATTCTTTTAGTGTAGATGGGCCAAAAGCTGAAAATATTATAAATGAAGACAAAGCTAGAGAGCTATTTGAAAAAAGAGGGTTTAAATTTGAAGAACGAATTAATACCGGAGCTAATCATTATGGTATAATATTCAAGTATGAGTAATTTCCAAACAATTTTATTGGCCGTATTCGCAGCAATTTTTCTTGTTGCTGTTTTGATTTTTGCTGATGTCATTAAAGTTGGTAAAGACAAAGAAGCTTCAGTTCAGGGCAAGGTTTTAATTTGGGGGACAACAGATTCGTCACTTATAAGAACAATAACAGATAAAATTGAAGATCAAAATGATGAATTAACGATTAATTATGTTAAAAAATCTTCAGATTCTTATCAAGAAGAATTAATAGAAGCTTTCGCTAATGGTACAGGTCCTGATTTGTTTATAATAGATCCTGGTATGATCAAGAGAAATTCTAACTTTATTTATAAAATTCCTTACGCGACTTATCCCCAGAAAAATTTTAAGGAAACTTTTATAGAAGGTGCTCAAATTTATATTGATCAAGAGGGGGTTGTTGGACTGCCTTTATTTACTGATCCTTTAGTTCTTTATTACAATAAAGATATTTTATCTAATGCTGGAATAGTAAAAATACCAAAAACCTGGGATGAATTATTTGAATTAAATGAAGTATTAACAAAGAGGGATGGTTTAGGAAAAATCAATCAAAGTATGATAGCTTTGGGACAGTTTTCAAACATTAATAATGCTAAAGACATCTTGGCGACATTGCTAATACAAAACGACAACTCGATAGTCAAAAAAGAATTAGAAAAAGGTTCATCAGCAAATACTTATATAACATCTTACAAATCAGTTCTCGAAGATAATCCAAAAAATTATGCAGTATCTCCAGCTGAATCAATCCTTCAATTTTTCTTAGAGTTTTCAAATGTTTCCAAGAAGGCTTATTCTTGGAATAAGTCAATATCTAGCTCGTTGGACATGTTCGTTGAAGGTAAAATGGCTTTTTATATCGGCAGAGCCAGCGAATTATTCCAAATAGAAAAAATGAATCCTAATCTAAGTTTTGATGTTGCCAAGATGCTACAAGTTAAAGATGCTAATGTAGAGAAAACTTTTGGCGAGATATATGCATTGGTGATAAATAAAAAATCGACAAATCTAGCCACTGCTTTTAATGTGATAGGATTATTGACGAATGCAGATAACGCTAAAGATATATCATCCGCCTTATCATTGCCACCAGTCTTAAAATCACTACTAGCTCAGAAGCCAGTAGATAATGCATACTTGCATACATTTTTTGATTCGGCTTTGATATCTAGAACATGGTTAGATGTAGACAGAAAACAAACAGATTTTATTTTTCAAGATATGGTAGAGAATACATTATCAAACAGCATGAGCCCTAGTCAGGCTGTGGTCAAAGCTAGCGACCAATTAAGTGTTTTGTTAAAATAATTTTATGATTAAAAAGATTTTTGTT
>CAZBHU010000055.1:0-3123 GCA_964492035.1 uncultured Candidatus Saccharibacteria bacterium | reverse complement strand
CCGACATACATATCTACTTGATTCCAATAATCTGTTGCTTCTCTTGAGGCAAATTCTCTGTTATTTTTTGGATCCATATATCTCAAAAAATACCATGAAGATCCTGCCCATCCAGGCATAGTATTTGTCTCATAACCCTTCTTAGACCAAGACTCCACAAGCGACAAAGGAGATTCTCCTGTTCCAGATAAAGAATATGATTTAACTTTTGGTAATTCAAGAGGCAGGTTTTTTTCTTTTACTTTTGATATGGTTCCATCTTGATTGTGAATCAAAGGAATTGGTTCCCCCCAATATCTTTGACGAGCAAAAACGGCATCGCGCATTTTGAATTTTGTAACTATTTTTCCATTAACAAATTTAGTAATCTCATTAATTGCAGTTGCTGTTTCTAAGTCATTAAATTTGCCAGAGTTAATTAACACTCCTTCTCCCGTAAAAGGAATACTATTTAACAAACCCTTGGTGTCTTTAACAACCTCTTTTATTGGTAGTTTATATTTATTAGCAAAAATATAATCTCTTTCATCGTGTGCAGGTACTGCCATGACCATACCCGTCCCATAAGTCGCGAGAACATAATCTGCAATCCAAACAGGCACCCCTTCATTATTGGCTGGATTTATTGCCTTAACGCCCCTTAATTCTATACCTGTTTTTTCTTTATCTGTTGAAATCCGATCCTCTTCGGATTTATTTTTTAAATTATTAATGTATTTTTCAACTTCATCCCAATTAGATATATGGTGTTTTAGTTTTTGAACTAATTCATGCTCTGGGGCTAGAACAACATAGGTTACTCCAAATAAAGTATCTGCTCGTGTTGTAAAAACTTTTATAGTATGAAAACTGTCGGAGAAGTTTTCTGAACGGTCTGGCCTCTCGTCCTCCCTCATCCGAGGATCTGAAGAAAACTTTCCGACAGTTTGAACTTTAAAATCTATTTCGGCTCCTTCCGACTTTCCTATCCAGTTCTTCTGAATTTCTTTTATATGATCACTCCAATCTAATTCTTCTAGATTTTCTATTAAACGTTGTGCGTATGCCGTAATTCTTAAAAACCATTGTCTCATTGTCTTCTTTTCTACAGGGTGACTCCCTCGCTCCGAAATTAAATTACCATCTTTATCATTAACAATTTCGTCGTTGGCTAAAACTGTCCCTAAGGCTGGACACCAATTAACCTCACTGTAACCCTCATAGGCTAGTCGATATTTCATTAAAATATCTTGTTTTTCTTTTAATGAGAAAGAGACCCAATCCTTAGCATTAAAACCTACTAAATCTGAAGCACAAGCAGCATTAATTTTTTGGTTACCTTCTTTCTCAAAAATACTTTCCAGTTCTTCAATTTTTCTTGCTTTGTTTAAATTGTTATCAAACCAAGAATCAAAAAGTTTTAAGAAAATCCATTGTGTCCATTTATAATATTTTGGATCTGTTGTGTTTACTTTTCTATCCCAATCATAAGAAAGGCCAATAATAGAAAGCTGTCTTTCAAAAGTTTTTACATTTTCTTCTACGGCTTTACTCGGATGAATTTTATGTTCCAACGCATACTGTTCTGCTGGCAAACCAAAAGCATCATAGCCCATCGGATGAAGAACATTATACCCTTCCATCCTCTTCATTCTGGCATAGACATCACTTCCTATATAGCCACGAGGGTGACCAACATGAAGACCTGCTCCAGATGGATAAGGAAACATGTCCAAAACATACATCTTTTTAAGCTTCTTATCGTTTATGGCCTTATATATCTTTGTCTTACCCCATTCTTTTTGCCATTTTTTCTCTATTTTTAAGTGATCGTAATTGTTCATGTTTTAACCTTTAATGTTAATTTAATAAAAACTCTTATGAATCCTTTATTATATCAGAAATATGGTATATAATAAAATTTGTAATGGAGAGCTTAAAACAAAAATCAAGCGATACTATCGAAAAAGTATCTATAAAAGCAACTAGATGGGTTGGGTCAACCAATTCGCTTTTAGTGCATACCGCGCTATTTATTTTTGCTTTTGCTCTGTATTTTTACGGAATCAGACTTGATGATATTCTTTTAGTTTTAACTACCATTGTCTCATTGGAAGCAATTTATCTTTCAATTTTCATACAAATGAGTGTCAATCGCCAGGCAAGAAAACTTCATTTTGTTGCCCGAGATGTCGGTGAAATTCAAGAAGATGTTGATGAAATTCAAAAAGACGTTGATGAAATTCAAAAAGACGTTGATGAAATTCAAGAGGATGTGGACGAAATTCAGGAGGATGTGGACGAAATTCAAAAAGACGTTGATGAAATTCAGGAGGATGTGGACGACATACAAGAAGATGATGATGAAGAAAAGAAAGACGACATTATGTTAGGGCGAATTGAGGAAACCTTGGGTAAATTGATAGAAGAAGTCTTAGACCTCAAGCAACAACACCTCGATCACTTAAAGAAAACTACTAAACCTAAAATACCTAAAAAATAAAAATCTAAAGTCACAGCTTTAGATTTTTATTTTAAAATTACCTATTTTATCTTTTATATTTTAAATTCTATTACATCTCCATCTTTAACAATATAATCCTTGCCTTCTGTGCGAATTTTTCCTTTAGACCTGGCTTCTGCATAACTACCAGCATTAAGTAATTCTTTCCAATTAATGACTTCTGCTCTGATAAATTTATCTCTAAAGTCTGTATGGATAGCCATTCCAGCCACAGGAGCAGTGCTTCCTTTCTTAATCGTCCAAGCACGAGTTTCATCCTCTCCTGTCGTAAAGTAAGTGTCTAATCCAAGAAGTTTATATCCTTCAGTAATCAAACTATTTATTCCATCATCATCTCCCCCCATTTCTTTTCGAAACATTTCTTTTTCTTCCCCTTCAAAATCTTTCAATTCATCTTCTATTTTTGCATCTATAACCACATAGGAAGAACCTGTACCTTGAATATAATCCGTCACCACTTTAAACATTTCAGGATCTGTTTCATCTAAATTACCTCCGCCCCCTCTTTTGTTTAGCCCATAAATAAAAGGCTTTAGGGTTAAGAGATTTAACATTTTAACTTTTTCTAATTCTTTTTCATCAAAAGAAACAGTGTTTGCCATTTGGGCTCTTTCAAAAGC
>CAZBHU010000054.1:0-3225 GCA_964492035.1 uncultured Candidatus Saccharibacteria bacterium | reverse complement strand
TCTTTTAAAAATTATGAATCCCTTAAAGATGAAGGATGTATGTTTCCTTTTTATAGTTGGCTAGAAAAAAAGAATGGAGAAAAAATAGACACAAAAGAAAAACTGATGGCAACATTCGGCCCCGTGGAAAGTGAGGCGGAGGCTGTTTCTTTTGTAGGACTAACAGAAAGTTATCTACAAATTAAGAAATCTGTTCCTAAGGGGCACAGCTTAACAATAGATGGTGGGTTTTTAGTTCAAATTGTGAATTATGATAGGAACTGTGGCTGTGGTGGGGAGCCTAGAGAAAAAGGTTTTATATATAAAGTTAACAGAAGTGGGGAAATAGATTTAATAGCAGAAGAGATATTGCCACCTACAGAAAAAAACGATGTCATTGTATGTATCGATTAATTTAAACATGCAAGATTTACTAAAAATAGCTAGAGAAAATGGATTTAGTAGCATAGAATCAATGGATTCTTACCATACTCCAATTGTTAAACTATCCAAAGAAACAATTTCGTCAGAGGGTGGAAAAATATTAGATCTCGGATGTGGAAATGGTTTTTTGTTGAAGAGGATTAAAGAAATAAATTCTAGTGTTATTCCATATGGAGTAGAATTAAATGAAAAAGTTGCAGAGAGCGCAAGAAATTTGCAAGAGGAATTCCAGGATAATTTCTTTTCTGGAAACTTAATAGATGCACCAAGTATTTTTCCTGAAAACTTGAAGTTTGAGTTGGTAATAATTATGCCAGGAAGATTATTAGAAGAAAAAGACAATGAAAAGAAAAAGTATTTTTTAAACTGGTTGAAAGGATCGTCAAAAAATATATTGGCCTATGCCTATGGAGATTGGATAGAAAAATACGGAAGTTTAAAAAATATTTTAGATTTAGCTGGATTTGATATAATAAAAGAAGATAGCGAAAATGACCTAACAATTGTAAAAGTTAAATAATTTATATATGAAAAACCTAGAATTACAGAGGGATATTTCCAAGGAAAAAATAATTGATAAAGAATATCTAAAAATTAAAAATGACTTATTGTCTGGAGATTTACCAGTAAGTGATTTTAGAGATAAATTATTGGAACTAGATCAATCAGATTTTTCTAGAATTAAATCGATTCATAATTTAGAAATACTAAAAGATCCAGAGGTTGTTAATTTTATTTTTTCTAAAAATGATAAAGAAATAGAAGATTCTTATAAAAAACTTTTGAGTTTTACAGAATTTCATGTTGGACAAATAGAATTAACTAATAAAAATAACAATGGGGCACTTCACATAAAAGAAGCGTTAAAACTAGCGGAAGAGACCAATGGAGATGATCGTTGGATTAATTATTTAAAAGGAACTGTTTGTTACTTAAATGGGACAAAAATACCAGAAGAAATATTAGAGATGGTTAAAGATTCAAATAATAATCATAAAATCTTAGAATCGTTTAATTCTGGTTTAAAAGAAAGGGGATACCCAAATTATTCAGTAGATTACAGGGTTTAATTCTTATATGCAAAAAGTTGTTATCTTGTTTTTTTAGTTAGATAATTTTTGGAAAAGTAATAATATATATATTATGGATAGAGACATTGTTAATTTAGGAGCAATACTTAGTCTGTCAGGTGAAGCATCTCAAGACGCTAGGGGTATTTATGATGGTATTGAGTTGGCAATAAAAATCTTAAAGGAAAAAGGTAATAATGTTGTTGTTCATTATATTGATGATAATTCAGACATAGTAACTTCTGTGCGAGCAATAGATAATTTAATTAGAGAGCTTGATGTTAAAGCGATTATAGGCCCTACATGGGCGGGTCATGTTGATTCTTTTGCTCCAATAATAGATCAAGAAAAAATAATAACTTTTGCTACATATTGTAACTAGTGTTATTATTAGTATAATAAAAAAATGAAAAAGATATTTGTTTTAATAGCATTTTTATTAATATTTCCTAAAAATACATTAGCACTAGGCAATCCTGCTTCTGTGTTTTGTGTTAAAAATGGAGGAACATTAAAAATTGTAAATGGACCTACTGGTATGTATGCTTTATGTCAGTTTAAAGATGGAACTGAGTGCGAGGAATGGGCTTTTGCTAGAGAAGAGTGTAATCCAGGTCAGCATAGTGATTGGTCAGCAGTCCAACCTAAGGATCCTGATTTTGAATTTGTTCAACGTTTAGGGGCATGGGTGGTTGATAAAAATAATACAGGAAAATATGTTGAAAAAAATGTAGCAAAATATTTTTATCACCGCATAGCCGTAAAAAATGCTAATATGTTTTCTTCTGTTTCAGAACCAGTTAAAATGGTTGTTTATGGGGATACAACAGAGACATTTATCATTCCATCACTTGGACCAGAAGAGGAATCAGAAACTTTCGATATTTTTATACCTATAGATAAAAATTACGAAAAAGACATAGAAATTAACCCTGATAGATCTATTATAGAAACTAATTATGAAAATAACATACAATATAGTAATAGTTTTTATGAAAGAAAAAGAGAAGAACAAAAACAAAAAGATTTACTAGAAAAAAAGAGTACCTTAAATAACGTAAAAATTTTAAGGCTTTCAATAATAAAAGTTTTTGCAGTTATTGTCTTGCTGGGGATTATTTATTTTTTTCAAAAAAGAAAACATGAATAATTTTTTAATTTCTTACTAAAACTAACCCTCCTTTTGAAACAGTAAAGATTGTCCTTGATATAAAAAGTGATTAAATTAACAAAAGAGATACAGGATGTTCTTCTGCATCTCTTTTTTGTTATAATTCTTATATGCAAAAAGTTATTGTCTTAAACAAAAAAGAAGGAGAGACTCCGCTTCAAGCATTGGAGTTTTTTCGGGCTAAACACAAGGAATACAAAGATTTAAAAATGACCTATGCCGGCAGGCTAGACCCTATGGCGTCTGGAGTGCTTTTGGTTTTAGCTGGAGAAGAAACAAAAAATAAAGATAAATACCTAGGCTTAGACAAAGAATATGATTTTGAAATTCTTTTCGGGTTTGCGACAGATACTTATGATATATTGGGTAAAGTTATAAAAGCAAGGAATTTAATTGCAAAAAAAGAAGACCTGGAAAAAATAATTCAAAAAGAATTAAAGAATTTTAAAGGCAAAATTATTCAAGCTTATCCGATTTATTCTTCAAAGACAGTTTTAGGGAAGCAGCTTTTTCAATATGCGAGAGAAGGGGAGATTGTGGAAATTCCAGAAAGAGAAATTG
>CAZBHU010000053.1:0-3282 GCA_964492035.1 uncultured Candidatus Saccharibacteria bacterium | reverse complement strand
AAACCTCAAAATCAGGTTAAATTAAAAAGTCTTTTATCTGGACGTACTTGGAATGCAACATTTCACACTTCTGATAAAGCAGAAGAAGTCGATTTGACCAAAAAAGATGTGAAATATTTATACAGTAGCAAAGATGAATTTTGGTTTGCTGATCCTGAGGATCCAAAGAATCGATTCAAAATAGACAGCAAGGTAATTGGCGACTCCGCAAAGTTTTTGAAAACCAACGAGAATGTAACAGCTCTCGTGTGGGACAATGACGACGAAGAACAGGTTATCAAGGTTATACTTCCTATAAAGATGGAATTCACTGTTAAAGAAGCTCCTCCATCAATCAGAGGCAATACGGCCAACGGTGGAGGTAAGGTAGCAATTCTAGAAAACGACTACAAAATTACAGTTCCATTCTTCGTAGAAGTCGGAGACAGAGTGATAATCAATACTGAAACTGGAGAATACGTAGAAAGAATAAAATAATATTTCCCCTATCCCTGGGATAGGGGAAAATTCAAAAAACTTCCCACCCGGGAAGTTTTTTGAATTTAAAATAAATTTGAATGAGAGCCTAAATCAACCAAAATTAAAACGAGTTTATTTTTATCAATCTTATACACAAGCAACAAATCTGGTTTTATGTGACACTCACGATAATCAGATCATATTCTCCTTGAAGATCATGATCATGATATTTTTGTGGTAATTTTTTACCAATGCTTAATATATCCACTACAGTTTCAATGTCTTTTCTTTTAATTTTCCCCGAAGCTAGGACATTTTTGAGAGACTTTTTGAATGACTTTGTGTGATATATGTAGTACATAAAATTTTATTTTTTTACAATATCATCTAACAACTTTTTAGCTGACGAATATCTCTTTCCATTTTTCATTGCTTCTGCCACTTCTATATTCCACTTTTCTCTAATTAACTTTTTGTTACCAGTAGGCCTAAATGGCAGACCATCTTCTATTACAGTCTGGTGTAAGAACATCTTTACAGCAGAAGAAAGATCAATCCCCATCTTGTTTAAGGTTTTGTTCGCTTTATTTTTTAGATTTTCATCTATTCTTATGTTTATTGTAGCCATATATATTAGTATATACATTGTATATACTTTGTCAATACGCATAATTAAGCCTAGACAAACTTCAGTTTTCAGGCGATAAATGCTTTTGCTCCATATCGTTTACGTAGTTTTCAAACGAAGCGTTGTATCTTATCTTTAGAAGCCCTCTAGCGTAGGCATATGCCTCCTTATATTCTGGCGCTAGCTCTAAATACTTTTTAGCGTAAAGATAAGCATTATCCATGTCCCCTTTTATCATATAGAGTTGAGATAAAGCGTTGTAATTAATTGGATTTTTGCTATTTATTTGAATTGCTTTAGTGGCATATAAAAATGATTTTTCCCAAACTTCTTTATCGTATGAATTTTTATTTATTTTTATATAACCATCCTCTTTACCTTCTGCAAGTAGATACAAATTGAGCATTGTCGACATCGACAAATACGAAGCTCCGTAATTTGGCTGTTTCGCCACAGTTTCTTCTATTGTGGATACAAGTGATTTTATTTCATTTAGAAAGACAGGTTTGTTTTCTTTGGTAACAGAAGAAAGTAATCTCTGATACATCTTATACAATTTCTCTGCTTGATATGTATACTCCATCACGCCTCCAAAAGAAGATTTTTTATTAACACCTTCTCTCAACTTTGCAAAATCAGATAAATTTTTTGTCTCTCCTATTATTCCCACCATCGCTTTCGATTCTGCATATCCTTGGATGCTCAGGGTTTTAATCAAAAAGATAGATCCTATGATAAGTATCAATATCAAAATGTTTTTAGTCGTTTTAAAAACTTTCGAATTTTTTCCTATAACAAATTCATACCCACATCCAACTCCTAACCCTATACCGACAATTACAAAAAGAGGCAAATAGGTGTTGACCGTATCAAAGACAAATAAATTTTGTAAAAAATAACCAAAAATTGAAGACGCGAGAATTATTCGAACATTTCGAAATCGTGGACTTTCTTCATCCCCTTTTCTTTTGTACAAAAGAATTCCAAAAAGACTTAATAGTAAGAATACATAGCTAGCTAGTCCGACTATCCCGGACTCAGAAAGAAATTGCCAAATAACATTGTGTGGCTCTAAAAGCTTCTCTAGTGTATAGTCTTTTTTATAAAAATCAGTACTATAGTATTTCTCAAAATTATAAATATAATTATTTACACCATTGCCAAAAACAGGGCTGTCTTTGTATCCCTTTTTTGCAATATCCCAAGCCACAAAACGGTTGCCGGACTTTTCTTCAGTAAAAACTTTATTTATCTTTGTCCCTTCTGTAACGAGAGCTCGACTAGTATAGATCACACCCAGAGCCAAGAATAGAGCTAAAACAAATCCTACAACCCTCAAAGTTTTTTTCTTAGAAAAAATTAAAAACAATATCCCGGCTAAAACAATAGACAGAAAAACCCCCATTGCTCCCCCATTTGCAATGCCGAGTAGACCCATTGGGTTGCTAAAAATTTCTCCAAGACCAATATTGCCAACCAGAAATTCTTTATTTATAAAAAGAGGGTTAATTGTGAGAAACAAAATTCCTAGAGCAATTAAAATTTTCTGCCAAACTTTTTTAAAATAAAAAAATAAAGCTAAACCAAAAGAAACTACAAAAACGAGAAAGCCTCCTACATAGGAGCTATTACCGAGAGTTGATCCTTCTGTTTTTCCAACGGGGGCAGGTAACCCAGTGTAGAAAAACACAATCGCCAAAACACCAGACAAGAATATCGATAACAACAACCGTGGAATCATTCGTTCATTTCTTTTTATCAGTGCTCCTATTATAAAAGCATAGAGAATAAATGCATAAATCACGACGAGTGGTACTACATTACCCCAACCAAAAAACGAATTTATTGGGTCTATTCCAAGAAATGAACTGATTGTCAAGGTGAGAGCAAAAATAATCGTAGCAATACTAAGAAAAGAGATTTTTATTTTAAAACCATCAGATTGCCACTTCCCCCAAAGATAAAAAATGGCCATTAGTAGCACACTCGTAATCGCGAGTAGAATTTTAGGTGAATTAAAAGCATAGAAATGTTTCGAACTAAAAACGAGAGGAAGCAAAAAAGCCAATAGACATGCGAGGAATTCAGTGATTTTGAATTGCCAGACTGGATGATCTTTAGCTTTGTGTTTATTGCTCATATTTTTATATTATACCACAACAACCTCCCTGTGGATAACAGTAGAGGCCTTGCCT
>CAZBHU010000052.1:0-3332 GCA_964492035.1 uncultured Candidatus Saccharibacteria bacterium | reverse complement strand
AAATTGCATCACTAATTTTCCGTTATTTTTTTCTATGTCTGCCTTGTTTTTATCAACATAATTTCCACCCCAAATAACAACAATTTCTCCACTTTTTATAAAATCGATAGCAAACATACCCTTTCCTTTATTTTGAGTATTTCGAATTTCTATTTTGGGGTTTAGCCAATCTTTTTTAGGTATTTTAATTTTGGGTTTTAAGAAATTAAACATATTAATATTATTTACCACAAGACTATAAATGTATAAGATATATTATATCATAAATTAATTTCTTAAAAATTATGCCTGCACTTTCACAAATCACAAAATAAAAAACACCAGTTTGAAAATTGGTGTTTTTTATTTTGTGCTTTGTGAGTCTTCTCGTGATAGGACCAAATGAATTCATTGTGGTGTAAGGTTTTTTAAAATGATTAAAGATTTATGTATACGACCCTTCTCGAGCATCTAAGAGATTGGTTTAATTTCAATTCCTGTAGCTTTATATTTCAAATATAAAGCTTTTATAGATTTTGAATCTAATTTATTAACAAAGATAGTTTTGTCACCAAAACTAGATGGAACATCTTTATAATTATTTCTAATAACTGGTCCCCACATCCATTTTGAAATTACAACATCTTCACTTTCCATTATTCCAGCGTGAGTTATATCAGAATTTGAATTTATATATAAAATAATACTGCCAATTTTTTTATCGGTCTCCATGATAAAATTCATCTTAAGAAGATATTTAATGAAATTTTGTTGAATCGGGTTATTATCACCAAGAAAGTCCTTATCATTTTCTAAACCAAAAGCATAAACAAAACAGTTATAATTATCTTCGTAATCAGGCGGGAGAGAGATGATTTCTAGTTCTGGAGGTAGATCATTTTTGATATTTTTTAAAAAAAGTTCTCTATTCCACCAATTAACCCCATTCTCTTTTTCGATAATATTAGTCAGTTCTCTTTTTAAGATCTCAGTTAACATGATGTATATATTTTAACACAATAACCCTTCTCGAGTGCTCGAACTAGCTCTCTAATTGGTGACCCTACAGAGAATCGAACTCTGATTACCGGCTTGAAAAGCCGATGTCCTAACCGTTAGACGATAGGGCCAAATATTTTTCTACTAAAAACAGCAAAAATAGTATAGCATTTTTAAATAAAAAATCAACTTTTAAAAAGTAAAACACCTCGACCACAAGTCGAGGTGTTTTACTTTTTAGTTTATCAAACTTTCAATTTTATACCCACTCCCATCTCTTTCTATTTTTATTCTTTTTTCATCTATGGTGTTTAAATATAGGTTTAAAATCCCATAAACAGCTACCATAATAAACATCCCAATTAGCCCCCCTGTTATTCTACTGTTCGCTGTCTCTTTCACCTCTTTACTATCAGGTTTCAGAAAATATTCTGCCAAACCATACAAAAAGTAAACAGTAGCTACAGCAAACAAAAGTATAATTAAAGGATTAATTAAAACTTTGTTTATACTACCGACAACTGACTGAACACTAGCTTCGGCAATTGGAATTAATAGAAAGTTCATAGTTTAATTATCGATCACAATATATTCCTAGTTGTGGATTTTCTATACATGGAATATCTCTTGTTCTTAATTGTTGAGGACCTACTCCGAATGTGTTTGAAACAACAGTTAGAATTCCCCAGAAAGCTACCATAATAAACAATCCAACTAAAGCAGTAGGAATATTTTTCTTTGCTTCTGCTTTTTTCTTATCATCACCTGACAAAGTGTATTGAATAATTTGCCAAATAAAGTAGACAACTGCAAGTGCAACCAAGATAGGTGTGACCACACTTAGAACCCTAGCGATTATTGCTAAAATATCAAAAACGTTAGTATCGGTAGCAAAAGCAACCAAAGGTGTAGCTCCTGCTATTGTTGATGCTGTTATAAGAATCTTTTTCATAATTAATAAACTTATTTATAATAATTTTTATAATTTTTTTACAATCGACCAGATTGTAAAATTTTTTGACTAAATACATTATACCATATACACAAAAAACATTAAACCCTATTCAACAATTGTTGGCAATTGAGGCATGGTGTTTTTTACATTAAATGTCCCCGTAAACACCTGGACAATCCCCCACATTGCTGTCATGACAAACAGGGCTATCAGTCCTCCTACTATAAACTTTTTACCTTCTTCTTTCTTTTCTTTACTATCAGGGTTAAGAAAGAATTTTATAAGCCCGTAAATAAATCCTGTTGTAGCAAGCATAAACAAGAAAGGCACTACTACTTGCATCAAAAGACAACTAGCCCAAGTAATTATTCCGGAAACACTATCCATGCTAGCATTTTTACAAGTTGGACTACCTATCAATGGATCTGCCGCTGAATAAACAAAGGTTGCTGTACCAATAAGTCCGAAAATAATGAGGCTTATTAAAAATACTTTTTTCATATTTATATAATTAAACATTACTCTTAATTTCTTCGACCGTTGTTCCGATAGCTTCTGCAATAACAAAAGCTCCTAATAATAAGGCTCCTCCAATTAAAGTATTCGTAAGGGCATCTTTTGCTTTTTTAAGATCACCAGGATTCCCTTGTGCTTGTACAAATAAAAATCCAGTATATATAATAGCTAGAACCAAAACAGGGACCCCCACAGTTAATACTATTTCAATAGCCTTTTTAATAAAAGAAGGAATGTCGGTTAATTTTTCTCCGAGAGGATTATTAATGCTTGTAGTAACAGTAATCTTATCTGCTGCTGCCTCCATTGTTGGTGTAAAATACACAGAACCCACCAAGGCTAAACCAAAAATAAACACAAAACTCATATTCATCAAACCTGCAACTATTGTATATTTTCTATTTTTTAAATATTTCATACAAAAAATTAATTATATTCTGTTAAATATGTCTCCCCCGTAAAACCTAGTCCTGCAACTATTGTATCTATGATCAACCAAGATGCTAAAATTATCAAATAACCCCACAAGGCATTTTTAATAATTTTTTTAGCAGTATTAACATTGCCAGGGTTGCCAGAGCTAGTTATATAAAGATATCCAGCATATATAAATAATATTGCAAAGATAGGAGTCGCCAAATATTTAAAGGACCAATCTATTATATAATTCAACATGGTCATCAAGTATTCAAAATTACAAGGATCACTAAATTCACCATTAGCTGCTATTGTAGTATTACAAACAGGAACCAACCCGCTCATTTCCACCTCTTTTGCTAAAACCAAAGAAAAAGATGGCAAAGCTAAGATAGAAAAAGTAATAATAAAAACAAAAATCTTTTTAATCATAAAATTATTTTAACAAAACACTTAATTGGTCGCT
>CAZBHU010000051.1:1362-3552 GCA_964492035.1 uncultured Candidatus Saccharibacteria bacterium | reverse complement strand
TCGGCTATTACATGAGCCATTTGCATAAAACACTCATCCCAAGAAATACGATTCTCTCGGGGCTTTACTTTTGTTGTTGTTTTTTTAGTTACCATTTTTGAATAATTGATTAGCAAACAAAATAATGCTTTTATTATACCTAAAAATTGTCTTGAGTAGAAACCTTTTCTAATACTTGACTTTTAATGTTAAGTATGTATAATAAAAATGAACCTTTTAAAAAAATAAAATATGGCAAATGCAAAAAATGTCCTGATCATTTTATCAGAGAATTTTGTTGACAAACAAAGGGAAGAAGAGTATTTATTGTCAGCTCGTGACATTATCTCCAAAGAAGGAAAGATCCCGGTAAAACTATCCTTCCATAACAAAAAAACAGACAACCCGAAATGTCTGAAAGTAGAGATTTCAAAAAGGCCGGATGTTATCCTGTTTGATTGTTGTGGAAAAGCGACCATTAAAAAAGTGACGTCCAGCCTTTGTAACAAAATAAAAGGCAAGGTTGTCATCTTTTCGTTCAGATCTGACCACCAAGTCCCCGAGGTGAAGAAAATAGGAGCAATGTCTGAGATACAAAACTTCTTGGTCAATTAATTTTGCCAGCACAACAAAAACAAACGGCGCTTCTCTAAAGGCGTCGTTTATTTTTTTATTCTGTAGTTATTCCGTCAAAATCTGCTTCGTTGTGTTCTGCTTCATCTTTAGTCTCTCTTACAATTCCATCCTTGTGATGAGCTGGAGAATATATTGTATACATCTTTAATCCTTCATCCCCTGCTATAACATTATGTCTTGATCCTTTTGGCACCACAACTGCATCTCCGTCTTCAACTTCATATTCTGTTTCATTTATCAAAACCTTGCCTTTTCCTTTTTCAAAACGAAAGAATTGATCATTCTCATCATGTATCTCCATTCCGATATCTTCATTTGAGCCAAGACTCATCAAAACTAATTGACTACTTTCTCCAGTATAAAGAACCTTTCGGAAGTTATCATTTTCTTCTGTTAATTTTTCTATATTATCTTTGAATCCTTTTTTCATAAATTTTATTTTAAATTAAAAATTAATAATATTGTTTAGATTTTTTAATAAACAATCTCTACTCTGTTATTTTCTCTGCGACCACTTGCTCTATCTCATCTTTTTCATCACCTTCATCTTTTTTATTTTTTATTTTATTCTCGCTTGATTTAAACTTGTGAAAATCTCTATACATCATACTAAGAACCAAATACCCTATTGGATAAGTAACCAAAGCTCCAACTCCAAAGAAAATAAACCCAATAACCATGAACAATGCTATTATGAGACTTTTCCAAAAAAGCTTCCAGCCATTTTCTTTAGTCATTTCCCAAGAATCTGAAATACTCTTTCTCGCTCCTTGTTTTTTCTCAACTGAAAGATAAACTGCAAAAATTAATCTACCAGAAATATATAGTCCTGGAATTATTAAAAAAATAAGGCCAAAAAATATTATAACAAAAACTAAAATTATTGTTTTTGCTAAATTCCAATACTGTTTTAAGGTAGGGAGAGTTTTTTTAGTAAAAAAATCATGAGGGTTAGCATCAACTAAGCTTAGCGAATATTTAATCCAAATAAATGTTAGCAAGGATACTACCAAATAATACAATATACCGGTTACCCAATGATCTTGAGTACTCATTGAGCTAATTATTACAGTTACAGCCGATAACAAAAACAGCACCCCAAAATTCTTTTTGTAAATAGGCCAAGCCTTCTCTATATGATCCCAAATTTTAAATTTAAACATTATATTAATTAAAAAATTAAGCTTATAATCTATGTTTATGTATTATATCAATTAAATAATTAAAAGCCCACAACCGTGGGCTTTTAATTATTTTTAACTATTTCTTCTTCTTTGTATCTACTTTTTTTACAACAGCCTTTTTAACAACTTTTTTCTTGTCTTCTGTTTTAGCTGGAGATACCTTTTTTACTTCTGTTTTAACAACCTGAGCTACGGCCTTCTTTTCAGCTAGCTTAACTTCAACTTTAGGTTGTATGTTTTTTTCTAAAACAGCTAGAATTCTATCGATTTTTTGACTCAACTCTTTTATTTGATTACCAACATCACTATCTCTTTGTGCTGGCTTATCAAATGATCTTGCAGGTTTACCACCAAAATCTCTTCGTCCTCCCCTATCCCCAAAGTCTCGGCG
>CAZBHU010000051.1:0-1352 GCA_964492035.1 uncultured Candidatus Saccharibacteria bacterium | reverse complement strand
AGGAGCACGATCTTCATTTCCTCTTTTATCACCAAAACAATCATTACAATAGATTGGCTTATCTCCTGATGGACGGAAAGGAACTTCGCAAGGCTTATGACATTCATCACAAACAGCCTTATGCATTGTTATTTCCCCCCTGTCTCCACCACGACCTCCTCCGAAGCTTGGGCGACCACCTCGGTCACCACCTCTACCTCCGAAGCTTGGGCGACCACCTCGGTCACCACCACTCCTACCTCCTCTTTGAAAATTTCCCATATATATTTTATTTTTACCTGCTAGATTATAGTCAAGTCATTATTATTATGGCATTACTATAACCTATTTTTTACAAAAAAGCAAGGCCCTCCGTTTGACAAATATTTATATAAGAATAATATTAAGAAAAAATTAAAAAATAAAAAGTTATGGAAAAGAAAAAACTTATCGTAATTGAGGGTACTGACGGCAGTGGGAAAAAAACCCAGACCGATTATTTAAAAAAGAGACTGGAAAAAGAAGGATTTCGTGTTGAGAAACGAGATTATCCCAACTACAAAAACTTTTTCGGAATCTGGATAGGGCGATTTTTGTCAGACCCTAAATATGGCTGGGTTAATATTCCCCCGATAATAGCTTCCGTTTTTTACGCCGCAAACAGATGGCTAGATAAAGAAGATTTAAAAAAAATCATCCAACACAATGACATGGTCATTTTTGACCGCTATGTGTCAGCTAACCAAATTCATCAAGGCGGGAAAATAAAAGATATTGCTGAAAGAAAAGAATTTCTAAAGACTTTAGACATGCTTGAGTATGAGGTGTTTGGAATTCCAAAACCTCAAATTGTCTTCTTCTTGGATTTGCCAGTGGCTCTTTCAGAGCAACTACTTAAAAAAAGGGACCAGAAAACCTCCCGAGAATATCTAGGGGGTAAGGCAGATGTCCACGAAACAAACACTAAATTCAAGAAAAATTCCTACGAAACAGCAGTTTGGCTTTCTGAAACTCAACCTGGATGGATTAGAATTAACTGTATCAAAGACAATAAGATACGGCCAGAAGAAGATATTCACGAAGAAATATATCAAAAACTTATGGATTTTTTGAAAAAAACCCATTTGTAAAATATTTATAAAAACCCCGCGCTAAAAGCTCGGGGTTTTTGTTTTACTTAAACTCAAACAATACATCTTGAAAATTAACTATTTTATCATTTTTATCTATTTCTATTCCCTCTTTTTTATATAAGGCTAGCCTCTTTTTTCTATATTCTTCATTTACCCAAATTTTACCGCTTGAATAAACTATTCTATGAAAAGGAATATTTTTTATTCCTTTCTGATATGCCTTGCCCAAGATGCTAGTTA
>CAZBHU010000050.1:0-3640 GCA_964492035.1 uncultured Candidatus Saccharibacteria bacterium | reverse complement strand
CTAATTCTTTTTCATCAAAAGAAACAGTGTTTGCCATTTGGGCTCTTTCAAAAGCGATTTCCAATTTAACCAAAGCTTTATCTTCAATAATAGCATCTTTACTCCCCTTTCTTATATCAGAAGAAAGATTAGTCCTTCTTTTTACTACCGTTTCGAGGTCCGCCAAAATTAATTCGAGATTGATAACTTCTATGTCCCGAAGAGGATCAACATTACCATATACGTGAATAACCTCATTCGCTCTTTCTGTTTTTACGGGAAAAATTCTAACCATTTCCAAAATTGCATCTACTTCTCGAATATTTGCCAGAAATTTATTGCCGAGACCTTCTCCTTTAGAAGCTCCTTTTACCAAGCCAGCAATATCTACGAATTCAATCGCGGCAGGAATGGTCTTTGCAGACTTAGAAAAATCTGAGAGTTTCCACAAACGATCATCAGGAACAGCCACGATCCCAACAGATGGATCGATGGTGCAAAACGGATAATTTTCTGAAGGAACTCCCTTTTTTGTTAAAGCATTAAACAAAGTGCTTTTCCCAACATTTGGAAGCCCAACTATTCCTATTGATAAACTCATAACAACATCATCTTATCAGAAAACAATTGAAAAAGCATCTGTTTTGAAATTTAAGTATTTTGACGCCCAAATTAAAACCCTGTGTTAGGCAGGGTTTTAATTTTAACGTCTTTATTGAGATTTGATTTTTTTGTAAAAAATAACTGACCCTGTGAATATGGCAATAAAGAACAAGCTGCCCAATACACAAGTTGGTAATCCTAACATGTAAGCCTTGAATCCATTTTGAAAAAGTAGTGGCAATTCGGGGATGGCAAAATATAAAGAATACAAAACACCTGCCGCGGAAATAATCAATAAAGCTTTAGATATTTTCCTAGTTTGAATCTTCGTAAAGACTAAAAGCTTAGAGGTTATTAATAAACTCAAGAACAAAACAAAGCCAATGTAACAAGCCGGCATGCCAAAAATATACGGACAAGTTTCACCAAAGGCACAAACATTAGAGAACAATTTGACACTACTCATATATCCAGAAAACAAAACTCCAGCGACTGTCGTAATCATAAAGAATATTTTAAAATTTTTCATATATTTATATTGTTTAAGTAAATAATGTTAATAATTAATCGTGAGTTAATTTTACCATAAGCAATCCCAATCAACTATTTTTATTATTCTGGCTTTTCTCCTTCATCAAGCTTGTCTCTCATTCCCTTAGCCGGATAGCCAACATAAAAGGTAGATCCCCTGTTTTCTTCTGATGCGAACCAGACAGAACCGTCAGATTGATCAGCAATAGATTTAACAACATATAGGCCAAGTCCTGTGCCATCTGGCTCTGATTTCCTGATGTTGTCAGCCCTAAACAACTTAGAAAAAACCTTATCTTTTTGATGGTTCGGTATACCAACACCTTGATCTGAAACTGAAAATATTACACTATCAATATCGATAATCCTACCACCAACCTTTTGCCCTTTACGAACTTTTGATAAGCCTACCTCTAACACTCCACCATTAAGACTATATTTTATAGCGTTTGAAAGTAGATTTTGATAAATTATATGCATCAATTTATCATCGCCCATAAAATTAAGGGTTTTTTGTTTGTATTTTTTACTTATCGTTAATTCTTTTTTTAGTATTTGAGGATTAAATTCTTTTATTACATGATCTAGCATTTTTACTAAGTCTATTTTAGTTATATCTAGAACAAACTTACCCATATCTAAACGAGAAACGCTCAATAGATCATCAACAAGATTGACCATTCTTCTATTGGCTATGGAAATCTCTTGTAGGTATTTTTTCTGATCTTCGTTTATTTTCCCGACATCTTCAGCAAGAAGCATTTCGACATACCAATTCATCGTAGATAGAGGCGCTCTGAATTGATGAGATGCAATTGAAACGAACTCTGTTTTAGCTCTATCTATTTGTTTTTCTTTGGTAATATCCTGAACAACAACTGAAATATTAGAAATTTTTGATCTTGAATCTCTTATTGGAGAAGCTGAAATGGTTACGTCTACTATACTGCCATCTTTTTTTCTTCTAGTTGTCTGATAGCGATCTATTTTTTCGCCAGAAGTAATTATTTTATTAATCTTTTCTATTTCTCCCTTTTTGTCTTCAGGTATAATTATATCAATCAAGCTTCCAATCATTTCTTTGGAACTATAGCCAAAAAAGTTTTCTGCTCCAACATTCCAGCTAAGCACTTTTCCTTTTATGTCTTGGCTAAAAATAGGCTCATTAGAATCCCTGACTATATTAGAAAGTTCTTCAGAATTACGCAAAGACTGCTTCAGCTTCTTTTCTGATTCTTCTAGCTTTGAAGTCCTTTCTTTTACTTTATCTTCCAGGCCCTTGTAAACATTCCTAAGCCTAAATAACATTTCTTTAAAAACCATTGCCAAATCTCCTACTTCGTCATTAGTTTCTGGCTCTATAGAAACATTTAAATTACCATTTTTAATTTTAACAGCTCTGCTTCGAAGGTTTTTAATTGGCCCTATAATAGATTTTGCTATAAAATGTCCTGCCAATAAGGTTATTATTAAAATAATCGTAAAAAACACGACCAACCTAGGTAAAGGCTGCATTACTGGGGTCATAATCTCTTCTTTGTCTATTTTTGTAACTAAACAAGATTTAATTCCCGGTATCCATCTTGCATAGCCATAAACCTTATCTTTGTGATAATCTTCTAGTAGATAGTAGTTAGAGTTACCTTTTAAGCAATCATTAATCTGTGGCAAATAAATTGATCTCGTCAAAACCTCACTTGGTTCTTTTAATAAATCAGTTACAACCAAGTTAAAAGAATTAACTAAAAAAGTTTCCCCTGTAATACCCAGACCCTCTTGGTTTCTTACTATTTCATTGATTGCTTCAACGTTCATTTTTTCTACCAATACACCCATGATATTATTTTCCTGATTCTTGATGGGGACAGAAATTATTGTTACTATTTCTTTTGTAATAAAATCATAGTTGAAATGGTAAATATTTATATCTTTTTTTGAATCTACAAAAAAAGACTCCTCTTTTTTAATTTTTCCAATTTCTTGTTCGTTAATAGAAGCTACAACCTTACCGTTTTTATCTAACAAAGATAAATCTAAGATATTACTTTTAGATAAATATTGTTCCTTGATTTTTTCCAATACGAAATGACTTTCGTTTGCATCTTTTTCTTTTAGTAAAATTAAACCTAGATCTCTTTTAACCTCATCTTTCTCTAGAGTGTTTTTAATTTCTAGAATCCTGGTATTTAAATACTGGTTAATACTATTGCTTTTTAAATGAGAAATACTTTTTAATCTATTATTCGTAGCCTCTCTTGATATTTGTCCAACAAAAATAAACATGGCCACACTCAAAAGAACAGACGCTAGAAGCACCCCTATTCCTATCGTGTAAATTATTTTATTAGAAAGTGTAAATCTCATTTCTTTTTATCCATATAATAATTAGCCAAAAACTCAACTGTATAAAAATCTGTGGCATTAATCGATTCCCTCATCATGTTTTGATCTCGTAAAATATTATACGATCGCTGCCACTGATCCTTGTCCATCCAACCCAAAAAAGAAATTCCATCATTGATCAAGG
>CAZBHU010000049.1:0-3877 GCA_964492035.1 uncultured Candidatus Saccharibacteria bacterium | reverse complement strand
GTAGTGATAAAAACTTCGCAAATTATATTCTGAAAAAAGTCCTCGGATGAGGGAGGACGAGGGGCCAGACATTTTTTCATAAAATAATTTGCTTCGTTTTATATACAAATTTATTATGGAAAAAATAGAAAAAATAAGACATTCTCTAGCTCACCTTCTGGGGGCTTCAATATTAGAATTATATCCTGGATCAAAGATAACTCTTGGACCAGCTATTGAACATGGTTTCTACTACGACGTAGATGTCGTGGGCAGAATTACCGATATTGATTTAGAAAAAATAGAAAACCGAATGAAAGAAATTATTAAGACCTGGTCTTCATTTGAAAAACAAGTCTTAACTAAAGAGGAAGCACTCGAGCTATTCAAAGACAATGAATATAAAATTGAATTAATCAATGAAATAACTTCTAAAGGTGAAGAAATAACAATCCATAAATCCGGAAATTTTGTTGACCTTTGTAGGGGTGGGCATATTGATGATGTTAGAGACATTGCACCTGGTTCTTATAAACTAGACAAGGTTGCTGGAGCTTACTGGCGAGGAGATGAAAAAAATAAAATGTTAACTAGAGTTTACGGTGTTGCTTTTGAAACAAAAGAAGAATTGGATCAATATATTTTTCAACAAGAAGAAGCCAAAAAAAGAGACCATCGTAAGCTAGGTAAAGAATTGAAACTTTTCACTCTATCTGATTTGGTTGGAGCAGGGCTTCCCCTTCTTCAACCCAAAGGGATGATCATCCGAAAAGAAATTGAAGATTATTTGTGGGTATTACACAAAGGTAAAGGCTATGATCGTATTTGGACACCACACCTAGCCAAACATGACCTTTATGAAACTTCTGGACATGCCGCAAAATTCGGAGACGAGTTATTCCGTGTTAAAGGCGGAGACGAAGAGTTCTTTATGAAGCCAATGAACTGCCCTCACCACATGCAAATATTTGCTGACAATCAATTTTCTTACAGGGATATGCCTGTTCGATATTTTGAACCAGCTACTGTGTATCGATATGAAAAAGCTGGCCAGCTTTCAGGGCTTACTCGCGTTCGCTCTATCACCCAAGATGACGGACACCTATTCTGTCGAGTTTCTCAAATCGGAGAAGAGGTCGGAACGATTGTAAAAATCATTAAAGATTTCTACGGCACGATGGGAATGATGAATGGTTACTGGGTAAGATTTTCAACCAGGGGGGAAGACAAGAGCAAATATCTTGGTAGTGACGAAGTTTGGCAAAAAGCAGAAAATGCACTAGAAACAGCCGCCAAAGAAAATGAATTAAATTACAAGCTCGGAGTTGGAGAAGCAGCCTTCTATGGACCAAAATTAGACTTTATGTTTAAAGACGCAATCGGTCGCGAGTGGCAATTAGCAACAATTCAATGTGATTTTAATCTTCCAGAAAGATTTAATCTTTCCTTTAAAAATGAAAAAGGTGAAGACGAAAGACCTGTTGTTATTCACAGGGCAATATCTGGATCACTTGAAAGGTTTATGGGAGTTATGATTGAACATTTTGCTGGGGCTTTTCCTGTTTGGCTTGCCCCTGTTCAAGTAATAATTTTACCTATCTCTGAACACCAGAAAGAATATGCAAAAGAAATTTTTGAAAAAATAAATAAGGCAGATGTTCGTGTCGAGTTAGACGACACAAATGAATCCCTTGGAAAAAGAATTAGAAATGCAAAAATGCAAAAAATTCCATATATGATTGTCGTTGGAGATAAAGAAAAAGAAGCGAAAGTTATAACTGTTGAAGGACGCGAGAAAAAACTTGAAGGTGTGACAGTGGATTCATTCATAGAAAAAATAAAATCAGAAATTAAAGAAAGAAAATTGGGATAATCTCAATAAAAAATCTCTCCGTACAAAATCGGAGAGATTTTTTATTGGTGTTAAATATCTAGATTTGCCATTTTAGCATTTGATTGGATAAACGCTTTTCTAGGGGCAACCTCAGACCCCATAAGCGTATCAAATACTTGGTTTGCTGTTTCTATGTCTTTAATCGTAACTTGTTTTAGAACACGATTCCCTGGATCCATAGTTGTCTCCCACAACTCTTCGGCATTCATTTCTCCGAGACCTTTATATCTCTGAACATGAATCTTTGCTCCTTTTTTATCTGAATTTTTAGATCCCGTTTCTTCTTGCTCTTCGCCTTCTGTCTCTTCTTCGTTTCCATTTTCACTTTCTTGCAACAGCTCTTCTAGTTTTGGAGCATCATTGCCAAGAATCCTATCTCTTTCATCATCAGAATAAGCATAGAAAACCTCTTTTCCTTTTTTAATTTTAAATAGTGGAGGTTGAGCTATATAAACATATCCTGCATCTAAAACTGGTCTAAAGTAACGATACATTAACGTCAAAATAAGAGTAGAAATGTGTGCACCGTCAACGTCGGCATCTGTAGCAATAATTATTTTATGATATCGCATTTTTGTAATATCAAAGGTTTCGCCAATTGACGCACCCATAGCAATAACAAGATTTTTAATCTGATCACTTCCTAGCATTCTGTCGAGACGAGCTCTTTCAACGTTTAAAATTTTACCTCGAAGTGGTAAGATGGCCTGAGTCTTTCTATCTCTTCCCATCTTAGCTGTACCACCCGCAGAATCTCCCTCTACGATAAATAATTCTGCGCTTTCGGCATCTCTAACCTGACAGTCTGCAAGCTTCCCTGGTAAGGTCATTCCTTCAAGTGCACCTTTTCGAAGAACAGAATCCTTGGCGGCCTTGGCCGCTTTTCTAGCTCTAAGAGCAAGCAGTGATTTATTTATGATTGATTTTGCTTCGTCTGGATTTTCTTCAAAGAAAGATGCCAAAGCCTCTCCAAATACCGTAGCGACAGCCCCTTGGGCTTCAGTAGAACCCAATTTGGCTTTAGTTTGTCCTTCAAATTGAATTTCTCTTAGCTTGACTGAAATTACAGCAGTAAGCCCTTCTAATACATCTTCTCCAGTAAATCCCCCATCCGCATCTTTTATTAAATTATTTTTCTTTCCATAATTATTTAAAACACGAGTAAGAGCTGTCTTAAATCCAGTCACATGTGTCCCACCTTCAGGATTATAAATATTATTTGCAAAAGGAATGATATCAAAATTAATATCATCTACATACTGCAAAGCCACTTCTACCCCTACTCCGTCTAATTCTTTTTCTACATAAAAAATACTTGGATGAATTGATTTCTCTAGTTTGTTATAAAATCTTACAAGAGAAACTAGCCCCCCTTCAAAATAAAATGATGTTGAAGGCACTTCCAGCTCCAAGTCTTTAAACCAAAAAGTTTCATTTAAATCCTTTTTCTCTTTTCCGCCAGTTAACGGATCCCAATCACGAGCATCAATAATTTCTATTCTCAAACCTTTAACAAGATAAGCTTGTTGTCGAAGATGGTTAATAACTGTATCTACGTTAAATTTAACTTCTTTAAAAATTTCCTCATCTGGCCTAAACAAAATAATTGTTCCTTGATCCTTCGTTGTGCCGACTTTTTTAACAGCATATTTCTTTTTTCCTTGAGAATATTCTTGGACATATTTACCACCATTTTTATGAATCTCTGCCTTAAAATAAATAGACAATGCATTCACAACCGAAGCACCAACCCCGTGCAATCCACCTGAAACTTTATATCCACTATCATCTCCTCCGAATTTGCCTCCTGCGTGAAGAGTCGTCATCACTGTTTCAAGAGCAGAAACTTTTGTTTTAGGATGTACATCCACAGGAATTCCTCGCCCATTATCAACAACTCTCACAGAGTTATCAGGAAGAAGTGTAACTTCAATACGATCACAATATCCACCCATCGCTTCATCGCGAGAGTTATCAAATATTTCCCATACGAGATGGTGTAAC
>CAZBHU010000048.1:0-4017 GCA_964492035.1 uncultured Candidatus Saccharibacteria bacterium | reverse complement strand
AACGAACCAAAAGTATTAATTATCGACAATATATAATGAAGAATCGCATAAGCCAAAAATCCAAAAGGTAAAGCTATTGCCTTAGAAATAAAACCTAATAATCCCGCAAGAAAAACAAATAGCATTGCCCAGGGTATAAAGAGGAGAATCAAAAAATTCACAATAATTGAAACAAGAGAAAGAACGCCGGTACTATATAGAATCAAAGGAAGCACAAAAATTGTAGCAGCCATAGTAGAGGCTGTCATTTCTCTAATACCTAATTGTAATGGAAGAAAAGAAAACCATTTAAAGATTTTAGGAGTTAGAAATAAAACACCAGTTGCGGCGATAAAAGAAAGCTGGAAAGACATATCTGTGATGACTCTCGGATCATAAGAAATCATCAAGAGAGCTGCGATGACAAGAGCTCGTCCGGCAAGGTATTTTCTTCCCGTTATTCTTCCAACCAGCATAATAGTCGCCATTATTCCGGCTCTTATTGCTGTCGCCTCTGCACCTGTCATTATGACAAATAAAAATACTGTGATTATTCCTAAAATAGTCGAAGCCCCCTGAGAAAAAATTCTACCTAAAAACTTCATTACACCCTCAGCAACAATCGAAACATTATACCCAGATAAAGCAACGATGTGGATAGTGCCAGTTTCAATTAAATTATTTCTCATGTCTTCATCGAAACCACCACGAAGACCGAGAACTAAACCAGAAGCTAGACTGCTTTCTGGTAAGTCTATGACATTGTTTATACTTTTAACAAAAGAATTTTTTATTTTATAAAGAAAAGAAAATATTGGATTACCATTATCTCTAGAGAGAATTTTTATTTGGGGGTATTTAAATAAAAAATAAACATCCTGATTGGCAAGATATTTCACATAATTAAATTCCTTTCCTTGATTTGTAATAAAATTTTCGGGCTTAGATAATTTACCTTGCACAAGAATGATGTCGCCATATTTATAAACTATGGCCCTGTTGGTGGAAACCAATAGGTAATCTTTTTTACCTAAAATTTTTACTTTCAACTGTTGGCTATTTAATCTAATGTCAGGGTCTTCAACAATTTGACCCTCAAATTTAATTTCTTTGCCAACTAAATTATCAAATTCTGGCGCCTTGGGAATAAAAAATAACAAACGGCTTGTAGCTATTAATCCAAGAATCAAAATTAAAATAATTTCTTTCTTCGACATATTAAACATAAAAAACACTCTTTGGTTTTTTAAAATAGTCTTTGAGAAATGACTAGCGAGCGTGTCGACGCGAGCTCGAGGAATTTTCTAGCAAGAAAATATCCGTGCATTTCAAGAAGAGCTATTTAAAAAACCAAGAAAACATGATTATTTTTGCAAAGAAGCTTTATTTGTCGCTATTTCATCTGCACGCTCATTGAAAACATGGCCTGAGTGGCCTTTAACTTTTTGCCATAAAATTTTTGAAGTTGATTCTTCTTTTAGTTGCCAGAGTTCTTGCCAGAGTTCTTGGTTAAGAACTGGTTTTTTGCCGGCAGTTTTCCATCCATTTCGTTGCCAGTTGTGAATCCATTGAGTTATACCCAAAAGAACATAGTTGGAATCTGCGATAATCGAAACTTCTCGCCCCTCGTAATTTTTATTTACATATCTCAACGCTTCAATAACCGCTTTTATTTCCATTCGATTATTTGTCGTATTTTTATCAAAACCACCAAGTTCAAAGATTATTTTTCCATTTTCAACCACAACAGTCCCCCATCCTCCGGGGCCTGGATTACCGAGAGAAGATCCGTCTGTGTATATTTCTATTTTTTTATTCATCATTAATATTATATATTAATTAAATTTATTGGTAAATTATCTTATTTCAACAATTCTCATTCTTAACTCTTCTCGGCCGGCAAAATTATTCTTCTCAAAATTGGCAATCAAACAAATTTTATTACCTGAAGTTAATTTTACTCCTTCGTAATCATTTCTAGTTTTAAAAAACGAAATAGCTTTAATTGTTTTATTCTTAGTGTTTTTAAAAGATAGTTCGAGATGATTTTTTTCTTTTCCAAATTCTTTAACTTCAAAAATTTCCAAATTGTCGAGCTTGAAAACTGGTTTAGGATTCCCCATGCCAAAAGGGGCCATCTTTTCTATGACTTTATAGTTATCTTCATTAACATCATCTATTGAAATCTTTGCATCAATCATTAATTCTTCTTTATCACCAATATTTTTAACTTCACTAAAAACTAGTTTTAATTTCTCTTCTAGTAAGACTATTTCTTCCCTATCTGCTGAAAATCCTCCTGCTCCTTTATGTCCACCAAAATTCATCAAAGAACCTTCTGGTAACATAGACATTATTTCCACCAAATTTATTTCTCCGAAACTCCGACATGATCCCCTTATCATTCCTTCTTCTCCACCCCAAACAAAAACTGTTTTTCTGTATTCCTCTGTAATCTTAGAAGCGATTAGGCCAAGAACACCAACGTGCCACTTGGGATTTCCAATTACGATGAATGGTTGATTGATAAAATCTTCGTTTTCAAGTCTTTTGTGTAAGACAGATTTAACTTCTTTCATTATTTGGGCTACTGCATATTTTCTATCAGTATTAATTTTATCAAGAAGACTAGCTAATGTTTTTGCTTTCACAGTATCATCAGTCGACAATAAATCAAACGCAAGCATTGGATTAGCCATTCTAGAAGCAACATTTATTCTCGGAGCAAGCGTGAAAGAAACATCTTCTTCTGTCACGTTTGAAATAGAAACCCCAGATTTAATAAAAAGTTCTTTCAATCCTTCTCTTTTTGTCTTTTTTAAAACCTTCAAGCCATAATATGCGAGTGTGCGATTTTCTTCTAACAGTGGAACTTGATCAGCAATAGTTGCAATTCCAGCCATATCCAAAAGCCATTTTTCCCAACCCTCTTTGATATTCCAATATTCTCCATATTTAGAAATTAATGCTTGAACAAACTTAAAGGTCAATCCGGCTCCACAAAGCATAGCTGAAGAGTTTTTATCATCTACCTTTGTCGGAATTTTATCTTGATTGCGATTTAATTTTTCATCTAGTTCAATTTTTGGATCAATAATGGCATGCGCACTCGGCAAACTTTCCTGCGGTAAATGGTGGTCAATGACGATCGTATCAATCTCCCCTATTTTTGCTTGGGCTATTTCTTCTTTGGCAGTAATTCCCAAGTCTAAAGTTATCAATAAATTAACCCTATCTTTTACAAATTCATCTATGGCATCCGCATGTAATCCATACCCCTCATCATGACGGTGTGGAATATAAACAGAAAAATTTTCATAATTAATTTTTTTTAGAAAATCGTGAAGAATAACTGCAGCAGGAATGCCATCTGCATCATAATCACTGTAAATCATTATTTTCTGATTGCTTGAAACCGCTTCAAAAAATCGAACAACGGCTGTTTCCATCCCTTTCAATAAAAAAGGGTCATTTAAGTGATCTTCAAAAGATGGATTTAAAAAAGTTTCCCAGTCCTTTTTCTCGATTCCTCGATTTTTCAAAAGTATTTCAAGCAATTCTTCATGATTTGGCATATTTTAGATTGTAACATATAATTAAATTATGGATAATTGTATTTTTTGTAAAATATCAAAAGGAGAAATTCCTAGTACTAAAGTTTATGAAGATAATAAATTCTTCGCGTTTTTAGATATCAATCCAGAAAGTGATGGACACACCTTGCTCATACCTAAAAGCCATCATGTTTGGATGCAAGACGCTCCGGACGAGCTTGTTGGAGAAATATTTATAGTGGCCAAAAAATTAATGCAAAGATTAATCGACGAAAAAAAATGCGAATTTGTGAGAGTAAAAATTATCGGCAAAGATGTCCCCCATTTTCACATTCACCTAGTACCAGAATACAAAGATTAATAAAACATAGCGAGTGAACCATTGAGGCCTTGCCTCTGACAGAGGCAAGGCCTCGGGATTGATAAAAATAAAACTTAACAATACAAAATAAGCACTAGAATATACCTGCAAGGCTCTGTGGGC
>CAZBHU010000047.1:0-4044 GCA_964492035.1 uncultured Candidatus Saccharibacteria bacterium | reverse complement strand
TGCTAAAGAACTCGGTTTTATTATTATCACTGGTGGGGGTCCTGGAATAATGGAAGCAGCCAACAAAGGAGCCAAGGAAGGAGGTGTCGAATCCATTGGCCTTACAATTAGATTACCTCACGAACAATATACAAATCCTTTTGTAACAAGAGAAGCTTCTTTTAATTTCTTTTTTGCTAGACAAGTTTGCATGTCTTACACTACAGAAGCATGTGTCTTTTGCGCTGGTGGATTCGGAACCTTAAATGAACTTTTTGAAGTCCTAACAATTCTTCAAACAAAAAAAGTTGGTAAATTCCCTGTGATTTTATACGGGGTAGAATTCTGGAGTCCTCTTAAACAATTAATCAAAGATTTTCTGAGAGATAAATATAAGATGATAGACGAAGAAGACCAGCAAATTTTTATCATCACTGATAACGAAGACGAGATCTTAGATATCATCAAAAAAACCAACCACCGAGACGGAAGCGATGCATTATATTAAAAAATAAAAGCCGAATAATAAAAAATCCGAGTATAACTACTTGGATTTTTTATTATTTAAACAACTTTTTATAAACGCATTAAAAAGTGGATGTGGGTCTAGGGGTCTTGCTTTAAATTCTGGATGGAATTGCGTACCAAGGAAGAAAGGGTGTTTATTTTTTGGTAATTCAGCTATTTCACACAGAAGTCCGTCAGGCGATTTCCCAGAGAAAATCATTCCAGCTTTTTCCAATCTTTCGACATAGGCGTTATTAACCTCGTAACGATGTCTATGTCTTTCTGAAATCTCTTTTTTGCTGTAAGCCATTCTTGCCATACTTCCTTCTTTCAAAAATGCATCATAAGCTCCGAGTCTCATACTTCCACCCATCAGCCTCATTTTTATTTTTTCTTTTTGATCTTCCATTTCATCAACTACTAGATTTTTGGAATTTGGATTTATCTCTCTAGTGTTAGCATCTTTTAAACCTAATACATTTCTTGCATACTCTATAACCATTAATTGCATCCCGTAACAAAGCCCAAAGTATGGGATTTTATTTTTCCTAGCATATTCTATTGTTTTAATTATTCCTTCTATGCCTCGAGATCCAAATCCCCCAGGAACAATTATTCCATCATATTTTTTTAATTCTTTTATTTTTTTTGAGTCTTTTTCATATTCGGAGGAAGAAATCCAAGTTAGCTTAGGTTTACATCCATACACATACGAAGAATATTTCACTGCCTCTATCACACTTAAGTATGAATCTGAAAAAGTAAAATCGCCTGTATTAAAATATTTACCAACAACGGCAATATTTAATTCTTTTTTTAAGTTATGAGTAGATTTTGCAAAATTTATCCATTCATTTTTTCTTTTTTTATTACTATACTGCAAGCCTATTGTCTCGCATATAATTTTACCTAAATTTTCTTTTTCATAATTATGCGGAATATCATAAATACTATCAACATCTGGAGAAGAGATGACTCTATCTTTTGGTATATTACAAAACATTGAGATTTTTTCTTTACGTGGGCTATCTAGAGGAACACGACTTCTCGCTAGGATGATATCGGGTTGTATTCCAGAAGCATTGAGTGTTCTTACCGCATATTGAGTTGGTTTTGTCTTCATTTCTCCTACTTTAGAAGGAATCGGCAAATAAGAAACCATAACAAAGAAAACATCTTTCGGATTCTTTATCTTCATCATTCTAGCAGCTTCTAAAAAGAGCATATTTTGATACTCTCCGACAGTCCCCCCTATTTCTATCATTACGACATTTGCACCTGCTTTGTCTCGGGCTTCTTCAATTCGTCGAATAACTTCAAGCGGTATGTGCGGAACTACCTCTACGCACTTACCTTCATATTCGAGATTTCTTTCTTTTTTAATAACATTTTCATAAACTCTACCTGTGGTCATGTAATTAATATTGGGTAGTGTGGTATTCAAAAATCTTTCATAATTACCCATATCTTGATCACATTCATATCCATCATCTAGCACAAAAACTTCTCCATGCTCTGTCGGATTCATCGTGCCTGCATCTATATTAATATATGGGTCTATTTTTATAGAAGTAACTTTTTGACCTTGATCTAAAAGAATTCTACCAATAGAAGAAGAGGCCACACCTTTTCCAACACCCGAGATTACTCCACCGACGACAAAGATATATTTACAATTATTTTTTTTGTTTATATTTTTTGTCGCAGTTGTGTTCTTCATGTTATCTTTTTAAATATTTGTGGACTGCAAAGAAGCTAGAGATGCCCCCTATAGTGGTTCCAGAGCCCATCATTATAATAAATAATTGCAAGAAATTAGATTTATAGTAAGTAAATAGGTTTATTCCTATAAATTCAGTCATTTGATTTCCAAGCCAAATAGAAACTGGGATAAATATTATCATTGTAGCGACTGAAGCAACTATTCCAACAAGAACACCAGAAACAATAAAAGGTCCTCGGATATAATCTCCCCCTGCCCCAACTAATTTCATTACACCAATTTCTTCTCGTGATATATATATAATCAGCTTAACCGTACTAAATGTGATAACCAAAGAAATCAAAACAAGAATCAACGAAACAGCAAAGCCCAGTTGTTTCGCCCCATTGATAATAGAGGTCAATCTATCTATAACTATTTTATTTTGACTATAATCTATCTTGTCGATAATCATCAATTCTCCTTTTGAGATAGTGTTTTCATTTTCAAAATATTTAGAAATACTCTCGTACTGAGATGGATCCATCGCTCTAATATTCAAAGATGCCCCGAGTGGGTTCTCTCCCAGTTCTTCTAGGGCTTGTAATGTTAAATAATCATTGGCATGTTTTTCCTTGAAATCAGAGAGAGCTTGGTCTTCTGTAACAAAAGCAATATCCTTAACTTCAGGTAATTTTTCTAGTGATTCTTTGATGTTTAAAATTGAATCTTCTGACGCGTTAGGAACAAAATAAACAGTCACATCTACCTTATCTCTTATTTCGTCAAGGGAAGCATTCAGAGCTGCCTGAATAAAAACAAGCGAGGTTATAACAAACAAGGTTATCGTCATTATCAAAATACTCGCAACAGAAGTAAAACCGCTTCTTTTAAAATTGCGACATCCAGAAACAACAACTCTTTTAAATTTAATAAAATTCATATTATTTTTATATTATAACATGTACTTGCCGTCTTTATCATCTCGAACGACACGTCCATTTTCTAATGTAATTACTCTTTTTTTAACCTGATCAATAACAGTGCGATTGTGCGTAGTCAAGATAACCGTAGTTCCTAATTCGTTTATTTTTTTTAAAAGATTTACAACGTCATTGGTGTTTATTGGATCTAGGTTCCCTGTTGGTTCATCTGCAATTATTATATCCGGCTGTGTAATGATGGCACGAGCAATTGCTAGACGCTGTTTTTCTCCACCAGATAACTGGTGAGGGAAACTATTTTCTTTTCCTTTTAATCCGACTAATTCCAAAACTCTCGGAACATCCTCTATTATTTCGTCCTCATCTTTATCTACGGCTTCCATTGCAAAAGCTATGTTTTCATAGACGGTTTTGTTTGGCAAAAGACGAAAATCTTGAAAAACTGTTCCGATCTTTCTTCGAACCTTTGTTAATTCTTTATTTGTAAGTTTATTGATGTCGATTGAGTCAAAAAAGATTGAGCCTCGAGTCGGATTTTCTTCTGCTAATATCAATTTGGTCAAAGTTGTCTTTCCTGCACCTGAATGTCCTACAATAGACACGAACTCCCCCTGGGAAATAGTAATATTAATGTCCTCAAGACATATGTTGTCTGAATATTTTTTTGTTACGTTATTAAAATAAATCATTGTCTATCTAAGAGTATCACAAATCCTTCTCCTCTTCAATCCCGTTAGAAAAATCGCCACAAGGTGGCTGAAGCACTCAATTGCTATTGAGGGCGTTTTCTAACGGGATCAATGAATTCATCAGTGACCACCCGAGAGGGCGGCGTCAATATTATAAACACAAAAATACAATTTACAAAAATCAAAAGAATACAAAACCCAAGTTACAAGCTACCTTGTAAAA
>CAZBHU010000046.1:0-4132 GCA_964492035.1 uncultured Candidatus Saccharibacteria bacterium | reverse complement strand
ATTTTTTTAATTCGCGTATCGCGAAGTTCTTCAATTGATGCCATACCCCTATTGTATATCAATTAGGGTGTATTTGACTAGTCCTTTTGGTGTTTCGATTGAAAATGAATCCCCTTTTTTCTTGCCAAATAAAGCTTGCCCAAGTGGTGATTTGTTTGATATTTTGTTTTGAGCCAAATCTGCTTCTTCTTGCCCAACCATATGGTAAACAGTTTCTCCGTTGTTTTCTTTTTTTACCACCACAGTTGTTCCTATCTCAACAATTGAACTTGAGTGTTTTTTAACAATAACTGAATTTTTAAGAATAGACTCTATTTGATTTATTCTGTCCTCATTTCGCCCTTGTTCTTCTCTGGCTTGATGATATTCTGCATTCTCCGAAAGATCCCCTAGTGCTCTAGCGTCATCAATTCTTCCTATAATCTCCTTTCTTTTAACATTTTTTATATAATGAAGTTCTTCAATCAGAGACTTTTCTTTTTCTTCTGTGATATAATTTTTCTCATCCATAATTGGTTCATATTAGCTTATTTTGAAGGATTAGTCAAAGTACTCTGGCGTATAAACTGTCATGTAATCTATAACCTCCCTCATAACCCTTGTAGCATTTCCTGAGGCAGATTTTGGGCCTCTTTCCATCACTAAAGCAAAAGCGTATTTGGGGTCTTCGTATGGGAAAAATCCTATTATCCAAGAGTTGGTATTAGTATTTCCGAGCCCCACCTGAGCAGTACCTGACTTGGCTGCCACTTTAATATCTGGAAGGTTTAATGCTACACAAGTACCTTCTGTAACGGCCATTCTCATACCCTCAAATATAACTTTCATTTTTTCTTGATTAATCTCAAGGTCAAAAGTCTGCTCTGTAAATCTCTCATCATCTTTTAAAATATGTGGGGTTTTAAAATCTCCCATATTGGCAAGTCCGGCTACTGCTCTAACCATTTGCAATGGAGTCACTTGAAAACCATATTGACCAATAGATGTATTATATGTGTCTCCTATTCTCCAAGGATCACCTTTAAAAGTTTTTGCTTTCCATTCTGGAGTTGGAATTACACCTCCTTTTTCTCCTATCAAATCTACTCCTGTTTTTTCACCTAAACCAAAAAGTTTTACATATTTATCGATATTAGAAATCCCTAAACCTTTTTGGTCTTCAAACCCTCCACCTATTTCATAAAAATAAATATCAGAAGAAATAGAGATCGCTTTTCTCATATCTACATAACCAAAAACACCATGATCTTTAAAAACTGATTTTTTATCTGGGTAATACGGATTTGGGATAGAGATAGTCCCATTAGCTAAAATCTTTTTTAGTGGATTAATTACTTCCTCCACTAATGCTGCATAGGCAACAAATGGTTTAACAATTGACCCAGGGCTATATAGTCCAGAAACTGGTCTATTCAAAAAAACCTTTCTCTTGTCTTTAAAATAACTATTTATTTTTTCTTTATCCTTACCAAAAGATAATATTGTACTGTTATATTCGGGATAACTTGTAATAGCTAATAATTCGCCGTTTTTAATATTCATCATTACTCCTGCTCCTCCTTGAAAATTAACACTCTCTGCCATTTTTGAAATAGAATCATACATTTTGCTTTGTATTCTAGAATCAATCGACAAATATAAATCTTCTCCTTTTTCTGGAGATAAAATTATATTCTCTGAATGAATATTACCCTTAACGTCTATTTCTGTAATCCTTTCTCCGTTTTTACCAGTTAATCTTTCATTGTAAAAACTTTCTATTCCATCTTTACCTATAAAATTATCTTGCCAGTAACGCCCCGTAGAATCTTTTGCTGGAGCACTAACGTAGCCCAGAAGAAGACCAAACCCCGAATTGGCTATGTAATTTCTTGTAGGTGATTCCAATTTATTCACATCTCCACTTGGCCAAGCATTCCAAGCTAACATTGTCCCCTTTCGGTCATAAATTAATCCCCTATCCGAAAAAATAGGTTGCTTCATCAAGGTATTATTCTGACTTTTTTCTAAATAATATTCACCTTTTGCTATTTGTAAATTTATGGTTTTCCAAGAAAATATGATGATAACTAAAACAAAAAAAACCCCAATTAAATAAACGGCGTTTTTAGGTATCGTTTTTTCCATTCTACCCTCAAACTGTTGAACATTAAAATTAGGTAAATTTTTTGAGTCCAAAAAAATTTCATCCGGATCTATGTCTTTTATTCTTTTATGATTTATGTGAAAAGCCATTTTTATTTTTTATAAAAAATAATGTTTCTTTTTATAATTTCTATTATGGCAAATGATAAAGTTAATATTAATGCAAAGTAAAAGGGGGATGAAATTATTTTGCCACTACGGGTTGAGTATAAAACAAAAACAAAAACTCCAAACATAAGATACTCGTAAAATTTATTAAAGACAAATAACCCTAAAATAGCCAGAAAAAGACTTGCCCACCAAGGCAAAAATAAAACTGATAAAAATAATACTATATCAAAAAAAGCTCTCTTCATTACACTGTCATTATACTTTAGAAAGCTTTGTTTTGACAAATATCTTATTTGTGTCTAAAAGATTGAAAAATCTTTTTCAATATGAAAAAGACAACTAAGATTATTAATCCATAAAAAATGATTTTGTTTTCAAAAATAAAAGACAGGACGGAGATCACAAATAATTTAGCATAAGCAAAAGGCTTCTTTACCACATCTTCTATTTTTTTATCTTTTTGCGCTAATTCTTTTTGTGAAGTTGTATTTTTAATTATTTCTACCTCCTCTTTAGCTTTATCTTTGGTTATGCTTAATTTATCTGAAGTCTTACTACGAAAATCATCTACGCTGTTGTAGCTATTATTAATAATGTTGGTGGCTTTTTCTGGTAATAAGCCATCGCTAATTAATGTCTCTTGATTGGTGGCACCAGGAGTGTTTTCTTTTGGTATTATTTTTTCTTTTTCTACTTCTAACTTATCAGTATTAGTTTCTGTATATCTCAAAGAAACGCTCTTCTTTTCTTCTCCGATCAAAACTATCGAAGAAACTATTTTTGCTGATACCAAGTGTTCTCCAGCTGTAACTTTCCAAGAGATAGAAACATCTTTTAACTCTTGTGGTTTAATAATTACATCCCGTGAACCAAGAAGTGTATCTCGGCTATAGAATTCTACTTTTACGAGAACGGGATCACTTTCCCCGTTCCAAACCGGTGTATGAACCTCTACTGTTTCTCCTTCTACTAATTTTTCTTTTGAATACCAAATTTGTTTTGGAATAAATCCAGAAATAGCAAAAACATCACCAGCAATAGATAGCCCAATAAACACAGTTATAATTGATATTATAAGATTTTTTTTCATTAGTTGTTTAATTGTTAAACAGGTTATAGTTATTATTTAATCATTATATCATAATTAACAGCAACAAGGACACACGGGCTAGTCTTTATTAAAAAGATTTTTCAAATTTAATTTTTTAGGATCTTTAATAAATAATATTTTTTTATCAGATGTATTTTTAAGTAGCTCAACAGTTTTTGGGCGACTATTTTTATTCCAAATTAAAGCCCACCTTACAAGCTCTAGACTTAATTTGTCTTTCTTCTTAAGAAAATATCCAACCCTTCTATCTATTCCCAGCCAATTTTTTAAATATCTTTTTAGCAACCGCACCATTCTAACCCGAGTAGGTATATCAATAAAAATTATTAAATCAGACCAATCTATTCTCTGTGGCAAAACCTTAGAATAATTTCCTTCGACAACCCCATAAACATTTCTTAAAAAACTATTTTGCAAGCTCTCCCATTCTGATTTATCTTTTTGCCCAAATTTTTCATCTCTAAATAAAGTGTCTAGATGCAAGACGGGATATCCAGTATATTCCCCCATTCTTTTTGCCAGAGAAGACTTTCCTGAACCCGTTCCTCCTAAGATAATTATTCTTTTGTATTTAAAATATTTATCCATTTAACCATTTTTGATATTCTTCTATTATCTTTTGTGATACTTCTTCTAGGGTATATTTAGAGGTATCTATAATCAAATTATAATTATCCGAGCAAGAGACATCTTTGATATTGTAAATTCTATCATATCTAGATTTTTCACTTTCTTGTCTTTCTATTATACTTTTCATTACATCTT
>CAZBHU010000045.1:0-4211 GCA_964492035.1 uncultured Candidatus Saccharibacteria bacterium | reverse complement strand
AATCAGAGATTCGTAAGCAGGCCCTCGCTGAAGGGATGACTCCAATGTTTAAAGACGGGCTAGATAAAATAGAAAAAGGTATCACCACAATTGAAGAAGTTATGAGGGTAGTTAATGAATAATAAACATGACTAAATACATTTACGAAGCTTACAATAAAAAAAATAAAATTGTACATGGAGAATATGATACAGGCTCGAGAGAAGCAATGGTGGACTATTTGATCAAGCGAGACTTGACCCCGGTGTCAGTTAAAGCAATTTCTGAAATTAAAAAGAAGCAAGATTTTTTGTCTATCCAATTGTTCGAAAAGATTACCTCTGTTGATATTATGTTTTTGGTTAGAAATCTCTCAACGACTGTTAAGGCGGGTCTTTCAATAATAGAATCCTTTGATATTTTAATAAAAGATACCAAGAATAAATTGATGAAAAAGATACTCGAAAGAGTCCAGTCAATTGTTCAAAATGGCCAGACTCTTTCGGTTGGATTTGAAACATACAAAAATTTATTTCCTCCAATTTTTATAGGGATGATTAAAGCCGGAGAAGTTTCTGGCCAATTAGACAAGACGCTTAAAGAGCTTTCTCTTTATTTGTCAAAAGAATATACTCTTCGTAATAAAGTCAAATCGGCTTTTGTTTATCCTATAATTCTTCTAGTGGCCTCTACTGTTGTTGTTATACTAATGCTGATATTTGTTTTACCTAGACTTACCAAATCTTTTGCCGCCAGTGATGTGGCACTGCCTTGGATTACTAAATTTTTTCTTTTCATATCTAACGCATTAACCTGGAGTTTTACTTTTGATATTGTCGTACTGGCTGCCATAATAGGGTTTTTTACTTATTTTAAGAAAACAAAAACAGGGAAAAAAATATTATTTGCTATCGCTTCTCGCACTCCTGTAGCAGGAGATTTAATTAAGAAAATAGCCATAGTTAGATTTGCTAGGACTTTTGGAAATCTTATCGGCAGTGGATTGTCCGTTACAGAATCTTTAGAAATTTCAGCAACTTCCGTAAATAATAGTGCCTACACAAATGTTATTAGAAAGACAATAGAAGACATCAAGAATGGCATATCTATTTCGGCTTCCTTTTCCAAGCACCCAGATCTTTTCCCGAATCTTTTGGTTAGTCTTATATCTGTTGGAGAAAGAACCGGATCGCTACAAGAGATTCTCGTAACTTTCTCTGATTTTTACGAAGAAGAAGTTGACAATAACCTTAAAGAGCTAACTTCCTACCTAGAACCAGTTTTGCTTTTGATAATGGGGTTGATGATAGGAGCTATAGCTGTATCAATAATTCTTCCTATTTATCAATTAGTAGGGAATTTTGTTTAATATGCTTAAGAGTAATAATGGATTTTCTCTAATGGAATTATTGATAGTAATATCAATAATTATGGTACTTGCCGGTGTCGGGACTGCTTTTTATTTAGATTATGCAAAAAATATAGAATTAAGAACTGCGACAAGTATTTTAATTTCAGATCTAAAACAATCTCAAGCAAGGTCAATGTCTGGTGAAGAAAATAGAAAATGGGGGTTGCATATTGTGAACGGAGACTCTGATTATTATGAAATTTTTTCCTCCCCAACTGATTATAGTGATTCTGCCAAAAATATTACACTAACAAGATTTATCGCTAAAGGGGTTTCTTTTTTTGATCCATCTGAGGCTTCAAGCAAAGACATTATTTTTAATAAAATAACAGGAAGTACAATAGAAAATTCTGTAACTTTAGGTTCTTCAAATATAACAAAAGTAATTAACATATCAAGTATCGGAACTATCACTAATTAAGCAGGGTGATAATAATATCAACATGGTTATCTTTTTTAAAAAATTAAACACTAAACAGAAAGGCTCTCTTTTGTTTGAGATGTTGATTGTTATTTCCTTGGTTGCAATTCTTTTGTCAGTTGGAGCAAATGCTGTTTTCTTGAGCATGAGAAGCAGTAAGGCTTCAGAAGAAAGAGATGTGGCAAATAATTTAGCATCTGTGGTTCTTGAATCAGTTAGAGCTATCGCAGAAGAAGACTGGCTAAACATTTACAGCCTCACAAAAGGTGGCCAACACTATTATCCTTCAGAGGTTGAGGGTAAGTGGTCATTAGTAGAAGGTGATGAAGTTTTAAATATTAACAACATTTCATATACGAGATATTTGATAATAGATAATGTAAGTCGCAATGCAACAACAAAAGATATAGAGACAGATTATGTTTTAAGCAATGACGATCCAAGTACCCAAAAAGCAACCGTTGTTGTGAACTGGTCTCAAGGTAGCCCCGTAGTGGTTTCTGAGTATTTTTATAGATGGAGAAATAAAATTTGTCCGCAAACCGAATGGACAACACCAGAATCGGGGAGTAATGTTGAAAACTGTAACACAATTTCTTATGATGAAAAAGAAAGTACGATAGACACAAGTGCTGGTTCTTTGAAATTAGCATCTGCTGAGGTCGTAGATGTAGCTATCGGAGATAGTTATGGTGGTGGAATTGTGGCTTATATTTTACAAGAAGGGGATCCAGGGTATGATCCCAATGTACAGCATGGATTAATTGCTGCTCCTTCTAATCAGGCAGATGGAGTAGAAGTTCCTTGGGGTTGTTATGGGACATTTTTGTCAGGTGCTAGGGGGAACTTACTGGGAACTGGTAATCAAAATACGCTAGATATTTTAGCGGGTTGTGGTGAAAGTTCTATCGCGGCTAGATATTGTGCTGATTTAACGTTGGGGGGATATAGTGATTGGTATTTACCGAGTGAAAATGAGCTAGATAAATTATATTTAAATAAGGATACAATCGGAGGATTTGTGAATTATTTCTGGTCTTCAACTCAAAGAGATGCGAGTGACGCTATGTTGCAATATTTTGGCAATGGTAATTCTTTCTACAGCTCTAAAAGTAATACCGCTTATGTGCGCGCGGTTCGATCTTTTTAACAAATTATGAAAATAAAATTTTTACAAAAAAACAATAAAAAAATAATCGGTAATCTATTGATTATCCTAGGTATTATTTTTTCTGCTTTTGTTTTTAATTACAAAAAAGTAGAGGCCGCTATTACTTGGCAAGCAAACGGAGCTTTTGCTTCGGGGACAGGAGCTTTGACAGTGGATGTTCCTGCGGGATATCAAGATGGAGATGTATTTTTGCTTTTTGTGGAATCTGCTAATCAAACGATAGCTACTCCTGGTGGTTGGGCCCAAGTGGCTAATTCTCCTCAAGGCATAGGAACCGCGGCTATAGCTGGAGGAGTTCGTTTGGCAGTTTTTTATAAGGTAGTTTCTGGGGCACAACCACAATCAAGCGTATCTGTGGCCGATTCAGGAAATCACACAACAGCAATTATTGCAAATTTTAGGGGGGTAAATACAGCAAGTCCTATTCATTTAACATCTGGAGCAGTTAAAGATACAGCTTCAACTGATATTTCGACACCTTCTCTTACTACAACCGTAGCAAATACCATGATTGTAAATGCGGTCGGTTTGGACAAAGATGCAAATGACTTAGATACAATAACGTCAGCGTGGACTAACGCAAACATCTCTCCAGTAGAAAGACATGATCAGTCTTATAATGGAGGAGTCGGAGGAGGTATAGCGTTTGCAACAGGGATTAAGGCTACAGCTGGAGCTGTGGGTAATACTACTGCTACCACTGACTCCTCAACTGTTCATGTTTACATTACAATTGCTTTGAATCCTCTTCCAGAAGCAACTATTCCAATAGTTACTACAACTACTCCCGTTACTAGTATTACTACTACTACGGCAATTGGTGGGGGAGATGTAACTTCAAACGGAGGAGCAACAGTTACTGTGAGTGGTTTGGTTTGGAATACATCAACAAATCCAACAACAGCTTTATCAACCAAAACAACTGATGGTTGGGCGGATCCAGGTCTCTGGACCAGTAGTATGACTGGTCTTAATTCTGGAACAACTTATTATGTTCGAGCGTATGCTACCAACAGTGCGGGGACGGCGTATGGAGATAATGTTCAATTTACAACTCTAAGCGCACCAACTGTAACGCTAAGTAGCTTTGTTTCTGGAGAGCCAGGTAATTTCACCGTAGCCCCTGGTGGATCAGCTCAAGTTGATTCGTTTGGTTTGGTGGTGAGTACGGGAACAGACACTTTAACTGGTGCAACCGTTACATTGACATCAGGTATGGGGCAATATAT
>CAZBHU010000044.1:0-4227 GCA_964492035.1 uncultured Candidatus Saccharibacteria bacterium | reverse complement strand
AAAAAACCCAAGCACAAGCTTGAATTTTTTAATATTGTGCGCCGGGAGGGATTCGGCTTCGACTCAAAAATTTCTCATCAGAAATTTTTGGTCTAGCCACCGACTCGTAGATTTTTTCTACTGAAAAAATCATACTCCGTCGTTCGAATCCCTCACGTGACTGAAGCAGTTCAGTCACTCCGGCAAAAAGTATATTAAAAAACCCAAGCACAAGCTTGAATTTTTTAATATTGTGCGCCGGGAGGGATTCGAACCCCCGTAGCCCGAAGGCGTTTGATTTACAGTCAAATGCAATTGACCACTCTGCCACCGACGCATATTTCCTCTGCTAAACGAGTATACACAATTATAATTTATTTTTCAATAGTCTTTAAATATGATAAAATAGGAGTATGTCACAGCTTTATAATAATTCAATTTTTTGGGTAGATATAGAAAAAATAAAACCAAATCCTTTTCAACCACGAAGAGAGTTTGATGAACAAAGATTAAAAGACCTAGCTGATTCTATTCGTCAGTATGGAGTTTTGCAACCATTAGTAGTATCTAGAATAGAGATACAAAAAGATGATGGAGGAATTTCTGTAGAATATGAATTAATAGCCGGAGAAAGAAGATTAAGAGCTTCTAAATTAGCAGGACTTGTAGAAATACCTGTGATAATTAGAGTTGGGGATGACAATATGGCCAAGCTCGAATTGGCAATAATAGAAAACCTTCAAAGAGAAGACTTGAATGCCGTCGAGAGAGCTAGGGCTTTTATGAGATTGGTAGAAGAATTTAAGTTTACACATGCACAAGTTGGACAGAAAGTAGGAAAAAGTCGTGAGTATGTTTCAAACACACTCAGATTATTAGCCTTACCACAAGAAGTCTTAGATGCACTTTCTGCTGGTAAAATAAGCGAAGGTCACACAAGGCCGATTTTAATGCTTGCAGATAGACCAGAAGAACAAATGGTGTTATTTAAGGAAATAATGTTTAAAAAGATGACTGTTCGAGATGCTGAAAAAGCGGCTCGAAGAATTGCTTATGATCGGGTTCGCAAGAAAGAATATATTGTTGATCCAGAAATAGTAGAGATGGAAGAAAAATTACAAGAATCTCTAGGAACGAGAGTTCACATAGAAAAGAAAGAAAACGGCGGATATATCACAATTGATTTCTTTACTAATGATGATTTGCATACGATTTTAAATATCATAAAGACAAATGAAAATCGTAGTCCATCAGAAATGCTTGATAAGTTTATTGCCAATAATCCAGAGGTTATGAATAATCAATCAAGTACAACAACAGAAGAAGCAAAAGAAGAAGAAGACAACATACACTTGATAGATGATAGGACAAATGAAGAAATCAAGAAAACAGAAGAAGACGTAGACTTGTATAACATAAAAAACTTTTCTATATAATTTAAAACCCCAGGTTTAAACCTGGGGTTTTAAATTATATTCCAAAAGATGTGTATTTTTCCAAAAGACTATTATCTTTTAAGTAGTTGTTGATGTGTTTCTTTGCTAGGTTTGTTTTGGCATATTCTAACCACTTCGGGGATGGTTTACCGTTTTTATTGGTTTTAATTTCTACGACGTCGTTCGTTTTCAATATCGTATTTAAGGAAGAATTTTTTCCATTAACAACTCCACTTAATGCATGATCACCAATTCTTGTGTGAATTGCGTATGCAAAATCAATCACACTTGAACCGAGAGGCAGGTCGATAATGTCTCCTTTAGGGGTAAAGACAAAAACTCTATCTCTGAAAAAATCGAGCTCTATTTTGTGGCTGAAATTTTCACGATAATTTTTTGATAAATTAAGTTCGTGAAGTTGATGTGACCATTCAATGTTTTTTGATAAAGATTTTTCGGCCCCACCTTTTTCCTTGTATGCAAAGTGAGCTGCGATTCCGTTTTCTGCTCTGTTGTGCATTTCTAGGGTTCTTATCTGGATTTCTATAATTCCACCTGAATCAGTGTAAATTATCGTATGAATACTTTGATAGCCATTTGATTTGGGTGAAGCGATATAATCTCTAATCCTGTTCATCATCGGTCTCCATTGTCCGTGTATTAATCCTAGAACCTTATAACAGTCTTCGATGGTCTCAACAATTACTCTAATCGCAATAATGTCAAAAATATTATTAATCGTAAGATCATATTTATTTAATTTGTTCCATAAAGAATATAAATGTTTTTGGCGAGAGTCTATCGTAAAATTTTTTATCCCAGATTCTCTAATTATTTGTTCTAATTTTACTTTTGTCTCAAGTAAATATTCTTGGCTAACATCTTTTTTATTTTCTAAGGATTTTTTTATTTTTTGATATTCTTCTGGATATGCATATTTAAAAGAAGCATCCTCTAGTCGGCTTTTTAATTGACCCAGGGATAGGCGGTTAGCCAGGTGAGCATATACTTCAAGAGTTTCGAGGGCGATTCTTTTTTGTTTTGTTTTATCGACATATTCTAATGTTTCGACATTGTGCAGCCTGTCAGCTAATCTAACAACCAAAGCTCTCAAATCACCGGTTTTGTAAATAAAGAATTTTCTTAAATTCTCAATATTTTTTTCGTTACCTTGATATCTGATATCACCAAGCTTAACTATTTTTTCAGCAAGGTTAGCTATTTCTTCTCCTAGAGATTCAGCGAGATCTTTTTTTGTATATTTAGTTTCTTCCAGGACGTCATGAACAAGCCCAGTAGCGACAACTACAGGTGGTAGTCCTAGTTCTGCTAAAATTTTAGCAACATAAGCAGAGTGAATTAAGTATGGTTCTCCGCTTTTTCTTTTTTGCCCAGCATGAGCTTTTTCTGCAAAATTGTAAGATTTTCTTATGAGATCTTCATCTTCCTTAGACTCTGTTTTGACTATAGATAAAAGATCTTCCATTTTTGGAATCATATAATTTAAAAACTTTATTATTTAATTCTAAAGTTCCGTTTAATTAAGAGTTTTGTTTTTTCTTAAAGAAGTTTAAGAACTTCTTTTGTCTTTCTCAATTTTATCTGGTCGATGATTCGGACATTTATTATTACTACATCTTTCTGGAATAGTTTTTGTGCCATTCATCATTAGGGCACCACAGAGGTGGCAAATATTTCCAGTGGGTTTCGCTTTTATAGCATTTTTACAATCAGGATAATTACTACATGAGTAGAAAATTCCGAATCTTCCTCTTCTTTCCATCATTTTGCCATTATTGCAAACAGGGCAAGTGATTTCAGTCATTTTCTTTTTTATTTCTTCTTCGTCTTGTTTGATAAACTTACATTTAGGATAACGAGAGCAAGAGATAAATGAGCCAAACCTACCTTCTCTGACAACTAATTTTCCTCCGCCATTCTTACCCTTGCCCACCTCGCTGTGTGAAGCATTTCGGGCGGGTTTTTTATCTCCGCAAAGAGGACACATTTCTCCGGTTTCTTTTGGTCCTTCAAGTTCCTTGCCATCCATAGTAAGAGCACCGCTACAATCAGGATAATTTTTACATGAATAGAATTTGCCATTTTTAGCAAGCTTCACAGTCATGTCACCACCACATTTTGGACACCTTATGTTTTCTGGTGCGTCTTCCATGTTAGTAACTTTTGCTAATTTATCTTTTTCTTTGATATCACTTAGGAATGGTCCATAGAAATCTTTTAGAGTTTTTACATATTCTCTTTTACCATTAGAAATATCATCTAGCTTGTCTTCCATGTCTGCGGTGAAATTGTCGCTAATATAGTTATTGAAATTATTTTCTAGAAAGCTTGAAACGACATCTCCTGTATCAGTAGGGAAAAGGGTGCGTCCTTCTTTTCGGACATAACCTCTGTCTTCTAGTGTTTTGATGATGCTTGCATAGGTAGAAGGTCTTCCGATATCTCGAGATTCGAGTTCTTTGACTAGCCCAGCTTCGGTATATCTATTTGGAGGTTCGGTAGATTTTTCATTTTCATTAAGCTCTAGAAGATCAATTATTTGACCTTTTTTGACTTCAGGAAGAATAATATCATCTCCACTCGCATCACTATCACAAGCAAGCCAACCCGGGAATAAAATCTTTGATCCATTCGCGGTAAAATTCGGAATTTCTCCTTGTTCAATATTTGCGACAATTTTTGATTTAAGAAGTTTGGCATCAGACATTTGAGAAGAAACTGTTCTTTCCCAAATGAGTCTATATAACTTTTTCTGTTCTTCGTTTGCCCCAATTGAGATCGTTTCAGGGTG
>CAZBHU010000043.1:0-4445 GCA_964492035.1 uncultured Candidatus Saccharibacteria bacterium | reverse complement strand
GCTTTTTCAATTGTCAGATTTTTTAAATCCATTTTTATTACATTATTTTTCTAACTTTGATAAATCCATCCTGTGTGTCTGGAGCGTTAGCCAGTATTTTGTCAGTTCTTTCCTTTTTACTACTCAAGGCAACATCCTCTCTCGTCACGTTTCTTATAAAATAATCTTCTGGTTTTTTATCATTATCAATTATTTCTCCTGAGACCTCTTGAACTTGTCCCACATATGCCAAAATAGATTCGAAATCCTTGGCAACTTCTTTCATTTCTTCTTCGCTCATATCTATACGAGCCAAATCGGCTAATTTTTTAATCTCATTACTATCCATATATTAAAGAATAACATATTTTTAAGCCTTTTAAAACAAAAAAAACATTAGGGCTCTCTTACAAAATATGTAAAATTAAATTTGTTTTAGTTTTCAAAAGTCTTTATTAATAAATATCTAAAACTAATCTTGTATCATTTTTAGAAATTCTTGCTCGGATATGACTTTTATTTTTAGTTTTTCTGCTTCTGTTAGCTTACTGCCCGGATTATCTCCAGCCAAAAGAAAAGATGTCTTAGAAGAGACAGTCCCAGAAACTTTTCCTCCTTTTGAGAGGATATTCTTTTTTGCTTCTTCTCGAGACATGGTGGTTAAGGTTCCTGTCAAAACAAAAACCTTACCAGAAAAAACTCCATTCTTTTTTTCTTCTTTAATTATTATTACACCGTTTCTTTTTAACTTTTCTATAAAATGTAAATTATTTTTATCTTTAAAAAATTCATATATGCTTTTAGCTACTACTGGGCCAATATTTTCTATATGATTAATTTCTTCTAATTCAGAATTCATTAATTTATCTAATGTGTGAAAATATTCAGCCAAATCTCTAGCTGTCTGCTCCCCTACATGCATAATTCCAAGCGCATAAATAAAACGCCAAAGAGAAATCTTCTTATGTCCTTCGATTGATTTTATTATGTTTTCTGCTGATTTATCTCCAAACCTTTCTAAACCCGCAAGGTCAACTTTCTCCAAAGTAAACAAATCTGCCGCATCGCTGATAAGACCTTCATCTTTTAGCCTGTCTAGGATCTTAGGACCTATTTCATATATTTCAAAAGCATTCACAAAATGTTGCAACCCCCTCCTGCTTCGTGCTGGACAGTGTTTGTTTGTACAGTAAAAGGCAACGGACTCTTGGGCAGGCGAAGAGTTGTTCCGAGAAAAGACTTGCGCAGGCTGACTGGGTCGAGCAGAGAAATTTCCTAGCAAGGAAATATTCGTACTTTTCGAGGAATTACTCAAGCTAGCTCTTTTCTTTTCAATTTTAAAGTTACATACTGGGCAGACGCTTGGCATTTCAAAATCTTTCTCCTTTCCCGTTCTTAGGTCTTTTAACACATCTACCACCGCAGGAATAACATCTCCTGCTTTTTCAATTATTACAGTATCCCCGATTTTAATTCCCAATCTATTTATTTGATCATAATTATGGAGAGTTGCTTTGGAAACCATTGATCCAGCCACAAGCGTCGGTTCAAAATGAGCGACAGGTGTTAACACTCCAGTCCTACCGACATTGATACTTATATTTTTTAATTTAGTTGTTGCTTGTTCAGCTTTATATTTATAAGCAATTTTAAATCTTGGAGCCTTCCCGACAATACCAAGCACATCTTGCGCTTTTATGTCTTCAATAGAAATAACAATACCATCTGTTCCAAAAGGAAGTCCACCTCTTATCCCTTCTAGCTCTTTAATAAAAGCAAAAACCTCATTTACGTTTTTTGCTTGTCTATTATATTTATGAGTTAAAAAACCCCATTCTTTTAAATATTTTTGCTTATCTGACTGGTTTTTTATTTCAAAATCTGTTTCTATTATTTCCCACGGATAAAAAGTTAAATTTCTTTCCTTAACTAAACTCGGATCTAGCTGCCTTATACTTCCTGCCGCTGCATTTCTAGTGTTAGCAAAAAGAGGTTTACCATTTTTTTCTTGATTTTTATTTAAATTATCAAAAACCTTTTTGAGCATTACAACCTCTCCTCTAATTTCTGCATACTTAGGATATTTCCCCGATAGTTTTAACGGAATAGATTCTATCATTTTTAAATTCTCAGTAATATCTTCCCCTACTAGGCCGTCTCCCCGTGTTGCACCTCTAACAAATAGGCCATCTTTATAAATCAAGACAGCTGAAAGCCCGTCTAATTTTAATTCACAAAAATATTTTATATCTTTATCGATTGTCTTATTTAACCTCTCTTGCCAATCTTTTATTTCATCAAAAGAAAATACATCATTTAGGCTAGTCACTCGAGAATCATGATTAACCTTAGAAAAAGCATCAAGGGGTTTACCACCAATTCTTTCTAATGGAGTATTTGATTTTACTTCAGGATATTTATTTTCGAGAACTCTTAATTCTCTTGCCAATGAATCATAGATTTCATCGGATACAGTAGGATTATCGAGCTCATGATACTCTTTTTGATATCGAGAAATAAGTTCTCGCAAAACTTCTATTCTCTTAATATCTTGAGAATCTTTTTTAAATAATTGGTTTTTAGCCATATATACTATTGATAAACTATTTTGATTTGTCTTTCTACGGTTCTAATATTGTCTTTGTTGCAAATATTATAACCATTAGCGAGTATTGTTGTCTCGGGATTTTCTGGGTCTGCCCAATCTGTTGATGTTTCTATTCTATAGCAAGGCTTACTACTATCACTATCTTCAGCCTGAGGCATAATTGAGTAACTCGTCAAACCTGGATTTACATCCATATTATACCCCCCACACTCCCAAGGAAAAGTTGACATGTTTGCAAAATCTGGATACGTATCCTTAACCTCCATATCAAAAAGTAAAGCACAGTCAGAAGCTGTATCTGCTTGATAAAAAGCAGTCTGGGAATCCTTTGCTAGAGAAGATAAAACAAGTTGTTTATAGATTGCATTTGAAATACCTGCTGTAATCACAGAAATAGCACTTACAATGATAACTGTAAATAGAATTGCATATCCATTTTCATTTTTAATCTTTTTAATCATATGTTATTGCCATTTAGATAAGGTCGTTGTTAAAGTCCTTTCTCTTGGTAAATTACCATTTCTCCAATAAACAGTAGCACTTACTTCTATTTGATCTTGCCCACCCATTTTAACAATTAGCTTTCTCCTAAAATTAGTCTTCAATTTTAGCGCTGTTGAAATGCCCCCATTATTTGTAGAGTAAAAATATCTATCAAGTGGATCGAGACTTTCATCAAGATAAAGATATGAGCACCCGGCAGTTGGGCAAGCAGTTAAGTTCCCCCCGGGAACATTTGCATCTAGAGCACAACCTTCCAGGTGACAATTAGCATTAGCATATGTCTGATAAAAAGCAGACCAAGCTTCATCCATTCCTTTTGTAGTATTTAAAAACACCCTAGTATCTCTATCATTTCTAACATAGTCAATCGCTTCTTGAAGTAAATAGTTAGCCGTAATTTCATCTTTTGCATATTTAGTAGCAAACAAACTATCTGAAACCACTGTCATTAAACCGACGACCACAAAAGTTAAAATAAAAATTGCAGTTAAAGCTTCAACCAAAGTAAAACCAGCTTCTTTATTTTTAAAGCTCTTCAATAACTTAATTTTGTTTTTAATAATTTGCTTAAACATATAATTAATAATTTCTTTGTGAAGCTAGCGTCTGAATCATAAATGGGACATCATTGCTTTTAACTTTTATTTTTCCTTTCAATAAAATATAAACCTTGGCTTGAATTTCATCGAGGGGGTCAGATCCAGTTACATAAACTCTAAATGTTTCAATATTAATATCCGAGGATACAATTTCTACGCAATTTCCTCCTTCGCACCTTTCTATTGTTCTGGTAGAATTTGGATCACCCTCATCTCTTGATTTTAATTTATATGTCAAACGAGGTTTTGTTGTATTAGCTTCAGGTATAAAAGATATGGCTGTTCCACCATTATCGGTTGGGCAATCATTAGTAGCATCAGTATCTGAGGTGATCCCGCAATAATAATTAATCCCCATTCTTATCGATCTTGTCATACTTTCCATCGCAAAATTGACATTATCCATGGCAAAACGAAGCCCACGAGATTCTTTAGAAGCTCCCAGTAAAACAAGGAGTGAGCCAATCGATGAGATAATGATGACCACAAAAATAGTTGTTGCTACCATTAGCTCAACTAAAGTAAAACCACCTTCTTTGTTTTTTGTCTTATTTATTTCTTTCATTTTATTCTGATGCACTAATTTGTCCACTATTTGAAATCTTTATTGTTCTAGTCGTCAAAACACCTCCTTTGTTGTTTGAAACATCTATTTCTACGTAAACAATGTTTGCAGAATTTGTACACCCCAGAAACCCAGCTGGGGCACGATGACAAAAACGAGCTTTTGGGTCTGGTCTATAGAATAAAATATC
>CAZBHU010000042.1:0-4730 GCA_964492035.1 uncultured Candidatus Saccharibacteria bacterium | reverse complement strand
TTGCTCTCGGTATTATTAAACGTTTCTGCTAGAGAAAGAGAAAGGATGTAGGTTCCAGCAAATGTGAACATAAAGAAAATGGAGATTCCTATGACGATATTGCGCATGAGGGTAACAAAGATTCTCAATTTTTGATATTCATATGCTTCAGCCGTGCCGATTGGCAATAGACTAATCTGGTTATCTTTTCCATCTGGTAGTTCTCCGCGAACAGCAGCTCCTATGCTTATTAACCATTTGGATTCTATCGCCGGATTTATATTTAACCCTAGGTTTTTCAAGAAGTCATTTCTAATCCGAGCTTTTGTATAATTTAATTCAGTAACTTTTTTCTTGGTTTCAAACTCAAGGTAGTTTTTTATTTTTAACAATTCATCATGAACTGTGTTTTCTTTATTAAAAACAGAGGAAGGAACTGTACGAGAAAAATAAATAGAATTATCTTTTAATCCTAAGAAGGTAGTACTACTCTGATTGTCTTTTTGAATTAACAATACTTCTTCGTTAGTTAAAATAGAACGAGAGACACTAGCTAAATGAGATTCTAATGCTAGCATACTAATCCCAGCATGATCCATAACAAAAACATAATCATCGGTGATATTTTTAGGAATAGCAGAGATGAGGACTTCTTCCTCGTGCCTTAAGCTTTTTGTGTTTTCCCACCCAACATATGCATTTTCTTTTTTAATAGGAAGTTGAAAATCTAGCGTAAGATCGATCGCTTGTTTTAAATGATCACTAGTCTCCGTCTTGGGAAAAGATGACCTACGAGAATAAACCACATCTTCTGGGATGGATACAATAGCATGTCTTTTACCAAGCTTTTCTTTTCCCCATATACTTTTTAGAATTTTTGAGAGGGTCTCTTTGTCCAAGATGACTCCTTTTGAAATAGTATTAGGTGGAATTATTGTCTCAAAAATGTTTAAATCTTTTGCTTTTAATTCAATCTTGTCGTCCTCAACCCTCCTTTTTTTGTGATCAAAATATGCAACACGTATAACCAAATCGCTGATTTCAATTCCAGCGACTCTTTTTTCCTTAGTTAGAAGATTAAAAATGTTCATAATTATTTTCGAATATGTTTCTATTGAATATTATAACAAGTTTTATTTCATTACGCCATACCTAAAGGCTAGGTTTAAAGCTTCTATTGCCATTGGATTGTTTGTAGTATAAATGTTATTATATGCTATGTATGATTCAGAATAAAAAGAAAGTATTACTGATAGAAGATGATCAACAAATCTCAAAAGTTTATGAAATCCAACTTAAAAAGGAGGGTTTTAATATTGTGATCTCTCGTGACGGAGATGAGGCCGTTGAAATATTTTCAAAAGAAAACCCAGATCTTGTTGTCTTAGATTTAATGCTTCCCAAAAGAGATGGTTTTGGAGTTTTGGAATATATTCGTAAAGTTGAAAAAAATAAAAAAGTTCCCATTTTGGTTATTTCAAATTTAGGGCAAAAAGGGGATAGGCTTAGAGCAATGGAGTTGGGTGCTACTTCATATATGATTAAAGTCGATCATCCTATTAAAGATATAATAAATACAATAAAAGAGTATCTTCAGGGGTAATTGATTTTAAGAGTTTTTTGAACACTAGACAGATTATCCATGTTTCCTTGTTTATTTATAATAGGTCTGTTATAATATTAGTTAGTATTATAAATTATTAATTTTTTTTATGAAAAATATAAATCTAAAAAAGAATAAAAATGGGGGCTTTACATTGTTGGAGCTTCTAATCGTGATAGCTATTATTGCTATCTTGTCAGTGGCACTTGTAATTGTCTTGAACCCAGCAGAAACCTTGAAGAAGGCTAGAGATGCTCAACGTATTTCTGACCTAAGCACTATTAAGACAGCTATGGGTCTTTATATGACAAGTGTAGCAAATCCAATTCTTGGAGGCGCTTCAAACGATATGTGCAAAGAAACAGCTAGCGGGGCGTGGGCTTCTGGAGATAAAATAGCTTATTCTTTGCCTATTGGAACTCCAATTGAAGCTGCAACTTTTGATGGCTCATCAGCAGTAGACGCCTTGCAGGTATCAAACCCTAGTTTGACAGATGGAACAGGGTGGATTCCTGTTGATTTTAGTGACATAACAGGAGGATCTCCTATATCTAATTTGCCTGTAGACCCTGTAAATTCAGTAGCAGTTGGTACTAGTCTTGCTTCTGCTGTAACAAGTCAGGCGCTAGTTTATCGTTATGGATGTTCTGTAAGCCCTCTTGCTTATGAGATAAATGCTCAATTAGAAAGTGCTGCTTATACATCTGATGACAACAAGAGAACTTCTGATGGAGGAAATAATACAAGTCTATACGAGACAGGAACAAACCTTTTGATTTTAGGAGCAGGCACAGACTTCTAATCTAAGAAAAAACACTCCAGTTTTATACTGGAGTGTTTTTTGGTATAATATTATTATGATTTTGAATTTTATTTTGTCTCACCTGAATCTTATAATCTTAATTACTTGGATAGTTTTTTGGGCTATTGTTGGAATTAGATACTTCAAGCCTAGCTGGGTAAAAAATATATCTTATCAAAAATTATTTTTTATAACCATTCTTGTTCATATTTTTTATGGGCTATTTATTACTTGGGGGCAATATTATGTCTGGACAAATGGAAGTGAGATGACGAAACTACTCGCCAGTTTACCGCTTTCTCCTGAAGCGCCTTTCCCCAAAATACTATCATGGATTAGACCTTTGTTTGAAAATAATTTAGGGTATTTTCTATACTATAGTTTTGGTCGTTTTTGGCTAAATATATTTATCTCATTTTTGATATCTGGTTTGCTATTTTTAATTTTTAAAATCTGGAAACATTATCGCGGTGGATTTCAAGATGGTGGACCGATACTCCTCTTTATTTTGATGCTCATCTCTGGTTTTCCGGGAGTATTGATCAATGTCGCTATTGGTTTTGGGTTTGCTATACTTTTATTTATAGTGAATTATTTTAAGAAAAAGACAGTTTTAAATATCGAGCCAGTTTTCATCTTTTCCACTCTAATATCTCTATTATTTACTAATAATATTTTATTGTATGTGTTATAATTAAACCATATGCACATCAGCAATGAAAAATTAAAATCAATTCTTTTAGAGTCAGGGCTCATAAGCGAGGAGGACTTTAATTTTGCTGCTGAAGAATCTTCTCGCAAGGGGATAACTATTCCGGACATTTTAATAGGTAGCGAAAAGATAACCGAAGATTATCTGGCTGAACTGTTGGCTCCATATTATGGAACCGAAATAGTGAATCTTAAAAAAGAAAATATCGATCGCTTAAGCTTGGAAATGATTTCCGAGACTTACGCAAAATCAAAAAATATAATTTTGTTTAATTTCGACAAGGAAAATAACATTATGAGATTAGCAATGCTTGACCCATTTGATTATGACACGATCGAATTTTTGCGAGCCAAGTTTAATTGTTGGGTGGAGCCATATCTGACCACTCGTTCAAATATTAGATATGGATTCAAGCAATACAAACAAAAGATCAATATGGGATTTGATGAGATTATTTCAGAAAATATTGAACAATCACTCTTAATAGCAGACGAAGAAGACCTTACCAAGACAGCGGCCGCAGTTCCCATAGTCACCATCCTTGATAATATTTTAGAGCATGCCATTACGCTCGGATCTTCGGACATTCACTTCGAACCTTTTGAGCATCAACTCTTAGTCCGTTTCCGAATAGACGGAATAATGAGCGAAATTTTAAGTTTACCAGAACAAATAGCCTCAATCTTGGTTGCTCGAGTTAAGATTCTTGCGAACTTGCAAATTGATGAACACAGAATTCCTCAAGATGGGAGATTTCGTTTTGAAGTAGAAGATGGATCAAAGCTTGATGTTCGTGTTAGTATTATGCCCGTCTTTCATGGGGAAAAAGTTGAAATGCGTTTGTTGAAAAGTTCGGCGCGCCCTCTGACTTTGGAAGATTTGGGTTTTTCAGAAGAGGCAAGTGAAATTTTACAGGAAGAAATCAAAAAACCTCACGGTATGATTCTAGTGACAGGGCCGACTGGTCACGGTAAGACAACAACTCTATATGCAATTCTTCATATCTTAAATACACCACAGGTTAATATTACAACTATTGAAGACCCGATAGAGTATGAATTTCCTAGGGTAAATCAGACACAAGTAAACGCTAAAACAGGCATTACTTTTGCAAATGGGCTAAGGGCACTATTGCGTCAAAATCCTGACATAATAATGGTTGGAGAAATTCGAGATAACGAAACAGCCAGTATCGCCGTTCAGGCAGCTCTTACTGGACACTTGGTTTTGTCATCCCTCCACACGAATGATGCGACTTCAGCGGTCCCTAGACTTTTAGATATGGATGCCCCTGCTTTTCTTCTATCATCTACGATAAATTTAGTAGTAGCGCAACGTCTTGTCCGTCGCATTTGTGATTCGTGTATAGAGTCATATGAGCCAACAAAAGAAATGACTGGTCTTATTAAAGAGCAAATAAAAGTTTTTGGTGGTAAAAATTCAGATATTCCAGAAACCTTGTTTAGAGGTAAAGGTTGTAAGGTTTGTGGTAACACGGGGTTCTCTGGACAAATTGGTATTTTTGAAGTTTTCACGATAACAGAAGAAATAAAAGGCATGATCTTGTCTGGTGCTTCTGAATCAGAGATTCGTAAGCAGGCCCTCGCTGAAGGGATGACTCCAATGTTTAAAGA
>CAZBHU010000041.1:0-4934 GCA_964492035.1 uncultured Candidatus Saccharibacteria bacterium | reverse complement strand
TGGCTTATGCGATTCTTCATTATATATTGTCGATAATTAATACTTTTGGTTCGTTCACTTTTTCTAGTGTTTCAATCCAATCTTTTCCTTTGGTTATTACAATTATTTTATATATCTTTTTAACTTGGTGGATATTTATAAAAAAAGAATTGCCTGCCCCGACGAGTGTCGGGGCAGGCAATTCGAGCTCCTTAAAATTATAAAACCATTCTTAGGTTTTCCTCTATTTTTTCCCAGTTTAGATTTTCAAAAAAAGCATCGATGTATTTAGACTTTTCAGATGGTATATAGTCGAGATAATAAGAATGTTCCCACATGTCTAGAGCTAAAATTATTGGCAATCCAGCTAAATGCCCGATATGTTGTTCATCAACCCAAGTTGTAAGCAGTTTATTATTATCTTTGTCATAATAAAGCATTGCCCAGCCGATTCCTCTTGTCATCGCTATGGTTTTTATTTTTGAAATCAAAGATTCGAGACTTTCACCTTGTTCGTTTAACAATTTTAAAAGATTACTTTCATTAGAAAGAGGCTTTGCTCCACCAGAAAGAGAAGAAAAATAAATCTCGTGATTTTTAACTCCGCCGACTTCAAACCCGAATCTTCGTCGGAGTTCGTTTATGGCATAAGAGTTTGCTGTTGGATCGTTTTCGTATTCTTTTATTTTTGATAAAACCAGATTAGCATTTTTAACATAAGCATTATAAAGCTTTATATGTTCTTCAACTGTTTTTGTGCTAATTCCTTTTAATTCTCCAAGTTCAAAATTTTTTTGTATAAATGTATCCATGTTATTATGTTGAATAATAGTAATATATTATATTATAGCATTTTATAAAAAATAAAAATGAAGAATTTAAAAAAATATCTACCATATATACTAATACTGATTATCCTTGCAATCGCTATTTATATCTGGCTGGCAGTATTATCAAACAAAGACCCTAGAATGCTCAAGGTTGCTTTTCTCGACGTCGGGCAGGGCGATGCGATATACATTGAAACACCAAACAAAAAACAAGTTTTGATTGATGGAGGGAAAGACTCGAAACTCATTTATAGTTTGTCGAAAGTTATGCCTTTTGCTGATCGCTCTCTTGATCTTGTGATAATCACTCATCGAGACATGGATCATATTGGAGGCTTGCCAATATTGTTTGAAAGTTATCGTGTTGATCGGGTGATTGATAATGGGGCGAAAGGGGAGACAGAAGTTTCGAATCTGATAGATGAGAAAATACAAAACCGATCAATCGAAAAGGTTATAGCCAGAGATGGTATGAGAATAACTCTAGATCAAAAAAGAAATATTTATTTAGATATTATTTATCCCAACAAAGAAATAGAGGGGATGGATTTGAATGACGGATCTGTGGTAGCAAAATTAATCTATGGACAAAATTCTTTTTTGTTTACCGGTGACGCAGGGGTTTATGCTGAAAATTTAATAATGTGGGAAGAGACAGAAGGCGATTTAGATATTGATGTGTTAAAGCTGGGCCATCATGGTGCAAGATCTTCTTCAAGCTTGCTTTGGCTTGAAAAAACTAGCCCCGAGCTGGCGATTATTTCTGCTGGCAAAAATAATTCATACGGACATCCCCATAAAGAAATACTAGAAAGATTAGAAAGTTTAAAAATCCCATTTTTATCAACCGTAGACACGGGGACGATTCTGATTAAAAGCGATGGACAGAAATTAATTTATTAGTTTTTTTGTCAAAAATGGTTATAAATAATACTTTCTAAAAGACTAGCGAACGCGACGGCGTGAGCTCGAGGAATTTTATAGCAAGAAAATATCCGTGCTTTTAGAAAGTATTATTTATAAAAATGTAATTTAGTTATAGATTAAATAAAACACCCCGATTTGATCGGGGTGTTTTATTTAATGATTCCTGCTTCTTTTAAGACAGTGTAAGCTCCTTTTTTGTTAATTGTTTTAATTGCTTGTGTGGAAATAGTAAGTGAGAAATATTTCTTGAGCTCAGGGACATATATTCTCTTCTTCTGTAGGTTAGGGTATTTTCTTACCATTCCTGTAGGGTTAAATTTAGTAGCACGAACAACGTTGGAGTATCCTCCAGCCACTCTTGAACCCTTTTTTGTTATTGCGCAGACTTTTGCCATATGTGAAAGCTATGTTATCATATAAGTCTTAGAAAAGCAATCCCGCAAGGGTAGAGTAAAAATATGGAAATAGGACTTACAGATGGAATCTTTTATGTAGCTATACTTGTTATGTCAGTGGTGATACACGAAGTTGCTCATGGTTATTCGGCGTATCTGCTCGGAGATAATACAGCCAAACTCCAAGGTCGTCTAACCCTCAATCCGATTAAGCACTTAGATCCTTTTGGTTCAGTTATCCTGCCTTTGCTTTTAGTTCTTACGAATTCTGGTTTTATTATAGGTTGGGCTAAGCCTGTTCCTTACAACCCGAGAAATCTTAGAAATGGAAGAAAAGGGGATTTTATTGTTTCTATTTCTGGTATTGTTACCAATTTAACAGTAGCGATACTTTTTGGTTTAATAATAAGATTTTTGCCTTTATTGGGATTACCGTTGGCCTCAACTTTTCTTTTCTCATTTGTAAAAATTGCTTCGATAGTAGTTATTACAAATCTCGTATTAGCTTTGTTTAATTTAATCCCAATCGCACCACTAGACGGATCAAAGGTTTTATTTTCAATTTTGCCACCTAGGCTTAGATTAATCGAAGACTTTATAGAAAGATGGGGGATATTACTTCTCGTACTATTTATAGTCTTTGTTTGGGAATATTTATCTCCTTTAATTTACATAGCCTTTCAGCTTTTAACAGGACTTAATTTGTCTTAAAATAGTACTATTGCATTTTCATTAATTTTGTAGTAAAGTAACCAGACTAGTCTTTTAGACTATTTGTTTTATATGTCTGACCTGTTTAATACTTAAACAGGAAATATACTAAAATAATAAAGAGTTAAATAAGAGTTAATTATTTATTTTTTAATAATGCCTACAATCAATCAATTGGTTCGAAAGAGCCGCAAAATCATAAAGAAGAAATCAAAAGCCGTAGCTCTAGCTCGCGGTTTTAATACGAATAAAAATAAGCCGGTCTTTTATCCTGCTCCTTTTAAAAGAGGAGTTTGTACAAAAGTTACGACTACTACACCTAAAAAACCTAACTCAGCTCTTCGAAAAATCGCCAGAGTTCGATTGACCAACGGGATGGAGGTTACTGCATATATTCCAGGAGAAGGACACAACCTACAAGAGCACTCAGTGGTTATGATTCGTGGAGGTCGTGTTAAAGACCTTATTGGAGTTCGTTATCACATCGTTCGTGGTCGCTTGGATACACAAGGAGTAGAGAAGAGAAGACAATCAAGAAGTCTCTATGGTACAAAAACTCCTAAGAAAGAAACTAAAAAATAATTTTAGAATAAAGAACTATGAGAAAGAAGATCAAAGACAAAAAAGTAGTAGAGCCTGATATCGTTTACAAGTCTCAAAAGCTTGCCAAGTTCATCAACAATGTGATGTTGCATGGTAAGAAGGAAACAGCTCGCAAATCAGTTTATAAGGCTTTTGATATTATCAAAGAGAAAACCGGTAATCCAAATCCTCTTGAAGTATTCGATACAGCTATCAAAAACGCAGGCCCATTAGTTGAAGTTCGATCACGAAGAATCGGAGGTGCCAACTATCAAGTTCCTAGAGAAGTTAGGCCAGAGAGACGTACTGCGCTTGCTATGAGATGGATAATCGGAGCAGCAAGAGGTAAAAAAGGAGCTCCTATCTATGAAAAACTAGCTGAAGAGCTAATACTAGCTTCAAAGAACGAAGGAATAGCATGCAAGAAAAGAGACGATACCCACAAGATGGCAGAAGCCAACAAAGCATTTGCTCACTTCGCTTGGTAGTCTAATCAGAGACAATATAAACAAATACTTAAACATAAAATCCCCAAAAGGGGATTTTTGTTGCTTTTTTGACAAATGTGCATATAATAAAAATAAAACTACTTAAAAAATTATATTATGAGAACTTCAAATTTTTTGAAAGAAGTCAGGAGGTTTTGTGTGCTATCTAATTTAGACCCTGACAAATTTGGGGATAATCCGTTCGTTGAAAAAGTACCAACAAATCTAATTCCGATCCCGGTAAATCTTACTGAAATTCAGGGATTCAAAAAAATGTTTGTTGTGGAGTTAGAGTATTTAGGACAAATAGTCAGGAATCTTCTTTCTCAACTAGGGAATGATGAAGAAAATCAAAAAATTAATGATGTTTCAGAAAATATTATTAATTACATGAATCTAATTCTCCAGATTGAGATAATGGTTACAAAGACACGGAGAAAGTTCGTTGTTCATAATGGTTTTATCTACGAAGAAAAAACAAAGAGATAAAACGGCCACATTTTTTAAAGCCACTTAACCATAGTGGCTTTTTTAAATTTATTTCTTTACCCACCTAACGCTATAGCGTTAGGTGGGTAAAAGGAGTAAAACTTGCTTTTAAATCAAAAGAGGCTATAATTCGGACAAAATAAAATTCTTTAATTAAAAATAAATATTATGAAGTATTATCCAATTCTTTTGGCTTTATGCCAAGACATCGATGTGTGTCTACTAAAAGAAAATATCACAATTCTTCCGGGGCGCAAAAAAGAAAGAATTATTTTGGGGCGTAAAATAAATACCCAAAATATTCTTTTTGGAGAAGATGCAATAGAGATTGAAAAAATCTCACAGATTGTGAATAATTTGTTTATGCAAGCAAACAATCACATTCCTAGTTCATCTGGGTGTAAAGGGTATCTTGAAGGTATCCAAATATCTATAGTAAAACAAATTGCTGAGACTTATCAGGATGTAATTCTATTTTTAATGACTAAAAGAGTTTGTCCAGAGTGGGGTTTTGTTATAGAAGAAGGATTTTT
>CAZBHU010000040.1:0-5039 GCA_964492035.1 uncultured Candidatus Saccharibacteria bacterium | reverse complement strand
ACCCCTACCATCTGGGGTAGAACACTCTACGTATGGTAGATATTGTTCCGCTGATCCAAAGGCTTCTTTTTGTTTATTACAAAATGAGCACCAAAATGTTCCGTAAAATTTTGCCCCTGAATCGTTTATACATTGAGCAAAACCATCTAGGTTTGAATATCTTACTACTTCGGTTTTAGGATTTGCAAATATACCAATCGCTGCAACTATTAAAATTAACCCTACTATAAATACGGCAAATTTGATTATTTTTGATTTTGAATTTTTATCCATAGGTTCTTATTATAGCAACTAAAAAACCACTGGCAAGAGTGGTTTTTTAGTTAACTTTTACATAATATCGCAAGTTCCAGAAACACAGGCTAACTCTTTTTTGACTTCAGTTTCATCTATTTTTTCATAGATAACTATTTTTGAAAAATCTATTTCAGGCATCTTGGCAGATAGTTCTCTAAACTTCTTTTCGTCTATCGCTTCATAAGGAGCCAGTTGGTAAACATAGTTTGTTCGAGGAAGAAATGACAACCCCCCAATAATATCCCAGTTTTGATATAACCAATGTGCTACCTTTATCCACTCGTCATCCCCCACAGAAATAGTTACAGATGGATTGTGTTCTGTGTAATTTATCTTAACAACCTTCCAGTGCTCAAGTTGTTCCAATTGTTCAATCGCACTTATGTCATCTTTGCAGATAGCACCGCTTGGAGCCTTCATTGGAAATTCTAAAACAAACGTAGTGGCATTTTCATAGCTTTGTCCAACCTCTGGATAATAAGGTACACCCTGATCTTTAAGCATTTTGAAAAGTGCATCTGTCGCAGAAATTCTAACTCGTCTAATGTAATATGGGGCATGTCTCGGATGCATTCCTGAGGAACAATCAACGGTTTGAGAAACTGTCCCTGAAGGCTTAACACAGGTAATGCAAGTTGATTCATTTATTCCAAATCTTTTGGCATAAATTTTATTTACACGAATCGCTTCTTTTCTTAATTTTTGAAGAACTTTTTCATCTCTAGCGAATTTGCTATCCCATTGGCCAGTGATTGAAACTCCAAGAAGTCTTTCTGCTTGGCAATTATCTTTCCACTCTTTTGATAAATATTCAAACTTTGTAAGAGTCGATTGATAAGTTCCTAAAATCGTTGCCACTCTAATCTTTCTCATTAAGTCTTCTTCTTTATCTTCTGCCCTAGCAACAGCTTCTGATAAGTTACAAAACTGTTTTGATCTTAGAATAATTTCTCCGCAAGGGTTCGTCCCCATTTCTCCAATATAATTTTTTGAAATTGCCAAACGACGATCTGGTAAAGAAGTATAGAGAGACCCTCTATTAAAGATACCTCTTTCTCCCGCTCCTGACTCCATCAAGGCAATCCATTCTCGTAAAAATTCCGTCTCGGTTGGCTTCGTATTATAAACAGCTGAATTATTGGCTAGCATTCTTTGTCCTTCATTTACCCAAAATTGGCCAATTTTTGCATCTCTCATTTCCGTATCATCTAAATCTGACAATGAAATTAGAGCACTTCGGCGAACTCCTCCTGAAACAACACATTCTCCTATTTTACATATAATATCGTGAGCATCTATGTTTCTAAGGTGTCGTCCTTGTCGTTTAAGAATTCTTTCTCTAGTAAAACCCAAAAGTTCAATTAGGGGCTTCGGGCCAGAACTCTTTCCTCCAAAAGTTTTCAACCTAGCACCAGCAGGGCGAAGAAGGGAGAAGTCAAATTCAATATCTTCTCCCAAAAACCAAGTTTTCATTCCCAAAGCTAGAGCATCTGCCCATCCTTCTTTGCTATCAGGGACTACATAAGTCGAAACTTTTTTGCCTGACTGGTTTTTAATTTGAGGCAACGATTGAATATTATTACTTTCAACAGAAAATCCTACTCCTGTCCCACACATTAAAATATAAAGTATCTCAGCAAAATCCTGAATTGTAGAGGGGGCAACAAAAGAACAATTGTAGGCACAGACATTTGTTCGATCTGCTGCGGGTCCAGCAAATTGCATCAACCTCATTGAAGGCATTGATTCTTGTTTTAAAATTGTCTCTCTGATTTCTTTGTATTCACTTTCTTTTAACTTATCTCCTAGCTTCCCTCTCATAAAATTCATATATCGATCAACCGTCTCCACCCAAGTCTCTCTCCTGCTCTCAGCATCAATCCATTTTGCATATGAACGATAATAAACAAATTCTGAAAGTGGATTTCTAAAATATTTTTTACTTTCTTCCGCCAGCTTCTTAACCTTCTCTGGAACAAGAAGACCCTGTTCTCGCAATTTCGCTCTTTCTTCTCGATAAAGAATATATTCTTTTGAGGCTTTCACATAATCGGCAAGCATTAATTGTTGTTCGGCTAAGTCTTGAATATACTCTATTTTGGGAATAAAACCTTTTTCCTCTTTTGCTTTTTTCTCTAGCAAGACTAAAACACTCTTGGCGACCTTCATCGCCTCTTCTTTTGAGCCTTCAGAGCTCACAAGCATCGCTTTATTAATAGCATTGGCTATTTTTTCTATCTCAAATGGTACGATTGAGCCATCTCTTTTTACAACACTCTTAATAAAAATATTCTTGTCTGATTTTGGGGTTACGACTTTTTTTGATGTGGGGTTTTTCTTTTTTGAAGGCATATTATTTACAAAATTAATTAATAAAAACTTCTAAAAACGAACTTATAATGTTCATTATACCTTCTTCTTAAAAATAAGACCAAATGATTTTGGCCTAAAAAACACTATTAAAATAGTATCAGAAATTCGTCAATAAACTTTTTACACAACAAGAAAAAAGCCTTATAAGACAGAAGTTTTTAAGCTGTTTTTGGTGTGATTTTTTAGTTTTGGAAAAATGCAAAAATAAGATTTTTATTATTTAGTATTCCTAGACAGACTCTTCCAGGATTTATAGCTAAAGAACAAAAAGAAAGAAAACATTAAGGTAAACCAGTAAACATTCCAGTGCTTAACAGAGTTTTCTGTAAAAATTTTCCAAATATTTTTAAACAAAGAGTAGTGGTTTATAAAAATATCCCAACTATTAAATCTTAAGAATCTGCCTATGTAAATTCCAAAGCTAATCAACAAAAGGAGTATAATTGTAAGTGCAATCATCCATCTTTTAGATATAAACTTTTTAACTATTTTTTCTATATGTGATAAAGAATAAAAGAAAAATATCATACCAAGATAAGCAGAGCTAAAAAGAAGAATAACGTCAAAAAGTATGGGGATTGTTCTGGATTCCCCTAGGTGTATTAAATCTGTAACCAAATATGGAGCATTTGGAATAAAAAGAAGCCACAACAAAAAGCCTGGAATAAAAATAATAGTTTTTAAACTTTTTTTCTCATGAAATTTTAACATCATAAAACTAATCAAAACAGGCACAAAAGCCAAAAATAAATTCCATAGTATATAAACAAATGAATATTTATCCCAAATCACTATTCTCAAAAGATTAAAAGTAACAGCCACTACCAACAGGTAAAAAACTGTTTTTACTGGTTCGGATTTAAATAAGCTTAATTTATTAAAACTTAAATTGAGCATGAAAATATTATATCACGTGTAAATAATTTTATAGAAACTAATTTGTTATATCTAAAAGAAATAAGCCTCCTAAATGATATCACACTATTCATTGTCTTCTTTTTTAATCTTATGTATTTTTAGAGTATCATTAAAGATAGTGACATTATAACCAGGATTATCTATCAGTTCTTTAATAGATGTAATTAAAGATTGTTTTCTGGTTTCAAAACTTTCACCATCTTTTTCTGTCGACTGAAGTGATAGTGGGTAAATTCTAGCATTTCCATCTTCATTAAGGACTTGAGACATGTTTAAAATTAATTCTCTAATATCTTCAGATGAATCCAGGTAAAATGGCACGGAGTATGTCGCCCAAACCTCGTCTGCTTTTGGAATTTCATTTTTATCTGTCATTTCTCTTATTTTCTTATCTGAGGCAGATACTGCTTGAGATTCATAAATGCCATTTGGATTTTTATCAAAAGATTCTTCTTTAAGATATGGATCAAAATTTATTACTTTCTTTGGCTTAAATTCTTCTGATTTTAATAAATCTTTTATAGAATCACCTCCTCCAAAAAGAAATATTGTTTTATCGTCAAGTTGATTATGCAAATATTCTTTACCTTCTTCCGTCTGAATAAAATTTTCAGGTAAACCAAACATCATTGAAGAATAAGAGTAGGCATCATATTTGCTTCCATAAGAAAAAAAATCTCGCTCTTGATTAGTATCATAATAGTAATCAGTTTTTTTATCATCATCACCACTTGCTGATTCCCTACTAGAGCTTGATATTTTTTTCTTTAATTCATTAAAAATATAGTCATTTTTCTCATTTGATAATTTTTTGTTATTATTAAAATCTAATTTGAACAATAAATCTTTTATTTTATTAGAATTTTCTTTGCTTGAGAAAAAATCAAAAACTACCTTATTTGCACGTTTGCCATAATAACTCCTATTTTTCAGTAGCGGATGTGTATTGTCTGAATTTTCATCATTATTTATTTTATTTTCGATAACACTATTCATTAAACGACTAATGTATTCTTCTGGAGTTTCGTCTATTTTGGGTTCAGTTATGATGAAATTGAGACCTTCCGCTTTAGATTTTTCTTGTTTTAAATCACTTATTATATTTTGCTCTTTTTCAACAGAAGGAGGAATTTCATCAGATAAACTTAACCCCAACCCTAATCTTACTTTATTTATATTATTTAAAGTCTCACTAATAATCTCCTCTTTTTGATATATTTTTTTATTAATACTATCTACCGAAGTGTCCACCCTTTCTTCTGTTTTTTTGCTTACCTCAAAAACAGGCTCTTTCTCACCTGTGTCAATTTTATTATTATCAATAGATTGTTTTAAATTATCCATATTCAAATTATATCATAACATCATTAGAAATTACGTTAAAACAACCTTTTATTTGTAAGGTTGATATTATATGGGGGGGGTACCTACACCCTACAGAGACCACGATT
>CAZBHU010000039.1:0-5432 GCA_964492035.1 uncultured Candidatus Saccharibacteria bacterium | reverse complement strand
AAGATTTTTTCGATTGTTTTCCAATCATGAAATACTTCAAATCCAATAGCCTCTTTGTTATAAGTTCTTTTTGGGTCGAACAGAACAGTAGAAGCTACATTTTTTATGTTAATAAAACAACGTATTTCATCGATTGAATCGTCGATGAAGCCGGTTACAGTCTCTTCTGGCCTCTTTTTTTCCACAAAATTTCTTTTGGGCTCGGACACAAAATGGTCATCTTGCCAATCCCACACGCAATGAATTTCATCTTCTTTAAAACAATGTAAAATTTCATTATGCCGTAAGATATTTTTAATGTGTGTTTTTTCACACCTTTGTCTCGATGTTACAATGTATAGATTGTAAATCTCTGACAGGTGAAGAATGGCCTCCTTTGCTCCAGGGTAGAGTTTGAATTCTTGCAAATCAAAACTTGGAAAAAAGTTTTTTCCAAAATCAAGATAAACTTCATTATACCCTATGTTGACCCCATATTTTTTTAAGGCTTGATCAAATCCGTTGTTGTCAGAAATTTCTTCTGTCTGCAACTGAATCCCGTATCTTTTGCCTAAGTACTGAGCAACTAAATGTCTAGTTTCAACGAGTGTGTCGTCAAAATCCAAAAACAAACTGAATCTTTTCATTTTAAATAAGTTAAGTTTTATTTAATTTACCACTAGGAGCACATCATGTCAATATTTATTGATAGATATAGTTTTTATTGTTTTTGTATTATAATTAAAAACATGAAACTTAAACACACAAAGGCCTATTTTAAAGAAGATGTTTTAAAAGGAAGAATAGACCACCTTATTGAGCATCGCGTGCCATGGCTTATTCTAGGGCTTCTGGGGGGTATAATTTCGACAATTGTTATTTCTAATTATGAAGAAATCCTTTCAACCGACATAAGAATAGCTTTTTTCCTTACCATAATAGTTTATATTTCTGATGCAGTTGGTTCTCAGACGGAATCAGTTTATGTTAGAGCCTTGGCGGGTGGTAAAAAAATCAATCTCAAAAGATATTTTTTTAGAGAAAGTTTGATTGGTTTTGGTTTGGGGATTCTTTCAGGAATGGCTATGTTTGCTTTTGTCCTTCTCTGGATGAAGTCTTTTTCTATTGCGATAACAGTGGCTCTGACAATGATTATCAATCTCACTATTGCTCCTGTTTTAGCTATTGTTATTCCAAGCTTAATAAACAAAGAAAATATGGATCCAGCTCTTGGAGCAGGACCTATTTCGACAATTATTCAAGATATGATAAGCATCCTTGTGTATTTCTTAATCGCAAGTCTTATTGTTTTCTAAACAAAGAGAATGTTAAATAAAAACGAGATAAAAGAATCAATTTTAATTTTACCTGATATTCGGTCCGCAATAAATGTCGGAGCGATTTTTCGGACAGCTGATGCTGTGGGGATTAATAAGATTTATTTAGTTGGAGTAACACCAAGACCAACAGATCAATTTGGTCGCATTCAAAAAGACATAGCAAAAAGTGCACTTGGGGCAGAAACATGGATAGACTGGGAATATGAAAAAGATATTCAAGCTATTTTTAAAAAACTTAAAAAAGAAAAATTTAATATAGTTGCTTTAGAACAAGATGAAAAATCAGTTGATTATCGAGAAATCAAAAAATACACCAAGATGGCTTTTATTTTAGGGCAAGAAGTAGATGGTATAGACAAAAAAATTCTTAAGAAATGTGACCAAATAGCAGAAATACCCATGTCTGGGAAAAAAGAATCTCTAAATGTTTCAGTTGCTTGTGGGGTCTTTTTATTTAGGGTATTCCAATAACTTTTATTGAGTAGGGGTAATTGGAATAAGTATCCTTGTGTCATCAATTTGTTTTTGATCTCCGCCCATAAGAACCCAAATAATAAAGAGAGCTAAAATAAAAAGTAAGATTTGAAGCCCAAAGCTCATTTCTCCACTATTTCTACCTTTAATTTTTTTTATGTTTTTGAATATGTTTTTCATTTTTTATTTAAATATTTTTTGATGTTTATTACAAAAATGAGCACTTCGTCCATTAACGATTACTCTTATTATATCACCATCGCAATCTTTTTTCTTGCAAATAGTCTTATTTAGTCGATAAACATTATGATGATGCTGAAAATTTCCACGTAATCCATCGATATTTCGATAGTCTGACATTGAATCTCCACCTAAGTTGATTCCTTTTTTTAGCACAACCTTCATGTTTTTATAAAGTAATTTAATTTCACCCTGTGGAATTTTTTGAACAATTGATTCTGGGTGTATTCCTGAAAGCCAAAGCATTTCATCTGAGTATATATTACCAATCCCAACAATTACAGACTGATCCATTAAGATAGTTTTTATTTTTCCATTAGGTTTAATATCGAGACGTTCTTTAAAATTTTTTAAACTCATTCTCTCGTCTAGAGGTTCAGGCCCTATATTTTTTAAATGAACACTCTTTTCTTTTTCACTAGTTTTGAAAAAAGTAATTTTCCCAAATTTTCTTGAGTCACAAAAAGCAAGATGTTTTTTATTAGATAAACAAAAAACAAAGTGTATAAATCTGTTATACGGGTCTCCAAGAGGGGACTCTGTATTTTTGGGTTCCCATATTATTTTGCTATTAATTTTCTTTTTGAAATATTCTCCATACAATAAATGCCCTGTCATTTTTAAGTGGATCAATATAGTGTATCCATTAGATATGTTTATTAAAATATTTTTTGCTCTTCTTTCTACTGAAACGACTTTTTGCCCAACAATATTTTTTTTAAATTTTTTAAAAAACTTCTCGTCTTTAATTGTTTCTTTAAATTGTTTAAGGGGTTGGTTTTTCTTGGCTAAATCAGTCCAAACATTAATAAAACTAAGCCCTGGCAGGACTTTCTTCAATCCGTTTACTGTGGTTGTAACTTCAGGTAACTCTGGCATATAAATAATTGATAAACAAAGTGTTAAGAATAATATTACCACTTCCTGTCCCGTAGTAAATTTTAAAAAGCATTCGTTTTAAAATTTTACTTCTGGGATTAAATTATGGAACAGGTGTAATAACTAGAGAAGCTATCGAATTGTGGTGTTTTTAATTTCTTCCACTTAAAAGACGAAGAGCTTCTTTAATTCGAGCATTAGCTCCTTTTGTTTCGTTTGAAATTTTCTTTAAAGCATCTCGAGCCTCGTTCTGAGAATAGCCCAATGATTTTAATGCTTCCAAAACATCTTCTTCGTCTCTGATTTCACCATCTGACAAACTATCATCTTTGTACATAGCAAATTTATCTCTGAGTTCAACGATAATTTTTTCAGCAGTTTTTCTTCCGATTCCAGAAACCTTATTAAGATAAGTAGTATCTCCTGTGGCAATCGCACGACGTAGTGTTTCAATTGGAGCAATACCTAAAATTCCCAAAGCTGATCTTGGCCCAATTCCAGACACATCGAGTAAAAGTTCAAAAAATGAAAGTTCATCCATGTTCCTAAATCCATAAAGTTCAATAGCATTTTCACGAACAGCAGTATATATCCAAAGAGATATATCATTATCTATTTTTGCAGTAGTTAAAATATCAGAAGTAGAAGAAACCTTATACCCAACACCCACAACATTAATAACTAAGAATTTTTCTGAAACATATACAATTTTTCCATCAAGTTTTGATATCATAGTTATATTATACTAGATTTTTTGTGTTTTGTTTATAAAAAGAAAAAATGAATCAGCCGTTTACAAAAATGTTTTTTTCTGTTATTATCTTTATATTCAAATATGGTCAGTGTCTCGACGTTTTTGGATTATAACGAAAAATCAAAAAAGTTTTAGTTTTCATTTTATAATAGTTAGTTAATAATATAATTACAACAATATGCCCATAACCCAATCAGCAAAAAAAGCATTAAGAGGTTCTAAGACAAAAAAGACAAGAAACGATCGAAATAAAAAGAATATCAAAGAATCTGTTAAAAAGATAGAAAAGCTTCTAAAAGACAAAAAAAAGGATGAAGCAAAGAAGGTTTTACCTGAAGCTTACAAAGCTATCGATAAGGCTGCAAAGAGAGGAGTAATAAAGAAAAACACTGCAGCTAGAAAGAAATCTCAACTTTCAAGAATAACAAAATAAAAGTATTATAAAAACCCCGTAATTAAGGGGTTTTTATAATACTTTGAATTTTATGCTTTATATAATAAAATAATCGAGTATGAAAAAAAATTTAATTTTAGTTTTTGCAATTTTTACCTTTTTAGGTTTTACGAGTAATGTTTTTGCGCAAGACAACGCTGTAAAAGCTTATTTCTTTTATGGGGATGGATGCCCTCATTGTGCAAAAGAAGAAGCTTTTTTTGAAAGCATAAAAGATAAATATCCCACACTAGAGATTGCGAGTTTTGAAATTTATCGAAATAAAGACAATGTTTCTTTAATGAAAGAGGTTTCAAACAAGCTTAATGCCAATGCGGGTGGTGTCCCTTTTTTGATAATAGGGGATAAGTTTTTAATTGGTTATGCTGAAGGTGTTACAAACATAGAAATTGAAAATCAAATAAAATTTGGACTCTCGAACAATTTGCCTGATGTAGTAGGAGAAATAATAAAAGAAAGAAGCGAGGGTTCGCAAGTTTCTATAAATGACAAAGGTGCAATTCCTGAAACAAGTATTGAAAAAAACGAAGAGAAGTTTTTAAAGTTACCTTTTGTTGGAAAGGTAGATGTTTACAAAGTTTCAATTCCTGTTTTAGCGATTACGATGGGAATCTTGGATGGTTTTAACCCCTGCGCTATGTGGGTCCTTCTCTTCTTGATTAGTATGCTAATTGGAATGGGCGATAGAAAAAGAATGTGGACAATTGGGACAACCTTTATTGTTTCTTCTGCCCTTGTTTATTTTGTATTTATGGCTGCTTGGTTAAATTTAATAATCTTCCTTGGTTTTGTTGCTATCATAAGAATTATTATTGGCCTGCTTGCTTTGTTTGGAGGAGGTTATAACCTTAAGGAGTTTTTTACAAAAAAAGATAATACTTGTGAAGTTACCAATGAAAATCAAAAAGAAAAAATAATTGATAAACTTAAAAGAATTACGAAAGAAAAAAATATTTTTCTTGCTCTTGGCGGGGTGATAATTTTGGCTTTCATGGTTAATCTTATAGAACTTGTTTGTTCTGCAGGACTACCGGCAATTTTTACTCAAGTTTTAGCCTTAAACAACATTCCACCTGCTAGTTATTATGGGTATATTTTATTGTATATTTTGTTCTTCATGATAGATGATTTAATTATTTTTGTTATCGCAATGATGACTTTAAAAGTTACTGGAATAACTTCGAAATACGCTCGATACTCACACTTGATTGGTGGAGCCCTAATGTTAATTATTGGTCTATTATTAATATTTAAGCCCGAATTATTAATGTTTGGCTAAAAGTCAATGAAAAATTTATATCCATATATAATA
>CAZBHU010000038.1:0-5585 GCA_964492035.1 uncultured Candidatus Saccharibacteria bacterium | reverse complement strand
AAAATAAAAAGGCTATCTGCAAAAGCAGACCCCCTTTTTTGGGCGAACCTCCGAAGAGATTCTTTATTAGTTAAAAACGATAACTTGATTACGGTAAAGAATCAAAAGATTCTTTAAGGAACAAATTAAACATATTTAACTTATATACATTATACTCTTTTAAAATAATATTGTCAAATAATTTTATTCTATAATTTTTATATCTTTTGCGCTTAATTCCCCCTCAAGCCCTTCTTTTTTATTATTTTTTATCACAATAATAGCAATTACCCCAATTGCTATTATTGAAAATAAACCAAAATAAACAATTCCAGAAGACGAATTATTTTTTGAACTATGCGCACTGGCCTGAAGATTATTTAAATCTATTATCTCTTTATTGTTATTTTTTGTTTCAGAATTATTTACATCTGGAGCATCTTTTTTATTAGCTGTAATAGTTTGTGCTATAGGTTTTTTTGTTGTTAAATTTTTTGGTTTTGGGTATATTGCAAAAATACTACCATCTTCATCTACAATAGTTACAGAGGAAAGGTCTTCAAAATTAAAACCTGTTATTTTTGGAGAAAATTTAATTTTTTTATTTGGCAAAATAGTCGTTCCGTCTGGTATGGTAAAAGTTTTAACAAACCCCTTAATTGACCAGTTTTTCAGAGTCATTTCATGACTAGAGTTATTCTCTATCTCAATGTAAGGATCACTAATGCTTCCAACAGAAACAATGTTTATTCCAGATGGAATCACTTTTATGTTTAATCTATTTGTTGCTTCTGGAATTTTACTAAAAAATGTTTCGTAATAAGACAAAACGAGAGCATAATCTCCTGGATAAAAATAAGTATATTCAAAAGGTAAACAAGGATTCATTTCTTTGGCATTGCCATCTCCAAAATTCCAAACAAATCTATCAAAAATTATTTTTTCTCCTTTGTAGCCTATAGTCTCCTGATCTATTGTAAAAGGAACTCCCGCAACCACTACTTTTGGAGAAATTATTTTTGTAGTAATAGTCGGATTTAATATTTGTTTGTCTTCCTTTTTCTTTTCTGTCTCTGAATAAACAACATCTTCTTGATTATCTACTTCGTTTTCAGAATCTTTGATATTTTGATCACCCGGAGAAGGATTGCCCACAAGCCACTCTCCGTTATTCATCCTTTGAACACTTTGACTGTTTCCTGGATTTGGAACACAAGCATTTCCGCAATCGTTTGACTCCCCTAGCCCAATTTTATAAACCACTTCTTGTTTACTATTTTTAAGTTGGATTGAATTTGATTCAGTAATAGTCAAAGATTCTAGCCCCAAAGAATCTTTTGTTATTAAAAAGAAACTATTTGCTGGTATTTTTTTACCTGATAATTTGGTGTTTGTAACAAAAGAGGTATATTTATCGCTCGTACTTGTTTTTCTTTGAAGATAATATCCAGTTAAATCAACCTCAGAATCTGAGTTGTTGTATAACTCCACGAACCGTTCTGTCGTTGGAGCTATTTGTACTTCATTTATTATCACACCAGCCTCGGTCGAGTACCCCAAAACAAAAAACACCATTACCGAGAAAATAAAAAGTGTTTTTTGTTTAAGCTTAGACATAAATTATTCGAGGACTTTCCTTAATACTTCTTCTGGAACCTCCCTTATCTTTTTAGAAGTCTGATCAAGAGAATTACCTGTGTCATCCTTGTCATCTTCGGCCTTTATTTTGCTATCCTTATTAAACTCTTTTTCTGGCTCAATAGTCTTAACTTCAGCACCATCATCTCGATGTTCAATTTTTCTATCAGTGATTTTGCTAAAAGCATTTTTAAGATTAGCCAAGTTTATATCAGAAACTTCTTTTGTTGGACCAATTGGTTCTATTTTTTTCTGGTTATCATCTTTTAGCTCAGACAAAGAAATTGGCTTGGGCATTTCTGGCCTTTGTTCTTGTATCTCAATTTTATCGTCTTTTATATCTTTTACCTGCCCTGATTTAATTTTTTCAAGCAAACCCCTTAGAAGAGGAGATGGGCCAGAGCTTTTCTTTTTATCAAAATTATTATTTTGATTTGGATTTATTTTTTTATTAAAAACTGGATTATTATTCTTTTGATAATTGTTTTGATTTGGATTATTTTGTCTTTGGAGACCATTGTCGTTGTGGTTAGGTTTTTGCTCTTTTGTTTCAGACTTAAATTCTATCCCCAGAGCAGCGAGCGACGCGACAGCGGTCTTGTTTTCTTGGATATTAGTCTTTGGAACCATAAAACCTTTTTCTGGTTTTAATTCTCCTCCTTTTATTTTTGATAGACATTCTTTACAATAAACAGGCTTACCTTCTTTGGGTTCAAATGGTACAGTGGTTTGTTTTTTACAATTAGTACAATCAACTTTATATTTTGATTCCCCTTCTCCATTTTGCAAGGTTGAGCTCCATTTCATAATTTCTGATTCAACTTCTATTCTAGATCTCGCATATAGATTTCTTGAAGATTCAATAATTTTATCTTTAATATTGTTATTGGGATCGACTGAAGACATCGGTGGTAAAGTAATTGCTGAAAAAGGACGACTTGTGACTCCATCAACCATTAATTTCAAATAAACATTATAGTTTGGTAAACTGACTAAATCTTGTGCCGTAAATTCTGGTTCAAATTCTTTTTCTAAAAATTGAGCATCTTCTGCTCCAACCCTAAAAATAATCATAGTTCCAACGTTACCAAAAACAGCGTCTGAAACCTTTGACCCTTCTGAATTAGATATTTGAGCGATATATTGGTGGGCAATGATTAAATTTAATCTATACTTTCTAGCCTCAGATAAAATATTTGCAAAAGATTCTGTGGCAAAGTTTTGAAATTCATCTACATATAAATAAAAATCTTTTCTTTGATCTTCTGGGATTCTCACTCGCTCCATAGCTGCTAGTTGAATTTTAGTAATGATCATGCCTCCGAGCAATGCCGAATTATCTTCTCCAATTCTACCTTTTGATACATTAACAATAAAAATCTTACCTTCATTCATTATCTTAAAAATATCTATGGTAGATTTAGGCTGACCAACAACATTTCTAATTATCGAAGTAGATAAAAATTGACCTACTTTATTTTGAATCGGAGCAATAGCCTCGTTTCTAAATTGTTCTCTCCATTCTTCATATTCATGCAACCAAAAAGATTTTACTATTGGATCTTTTAAATTTCCAATAATCATCTGGCGATATTCTTTATCTACCAAAAGACGAGGAATGCCCAAGAGTGTAGTCCCTGGGGTATCTAAAAGAGCTAGAATAGCATTATTTAAAATATATTCCATTCGAGAGCTCCATGCGTTAGCCCAAATCTTTGTAAAAATACCCATAATACCCGAGGCAACTAAATGTTTTAACTTTGGATCATCAATCTGTAAAACATTAAAACCTATATGATAATCAGGGTCTGCTGGATTAAAATAGATTACATCTTTAGTTCTATCTTCAGGAATAAGTTCTAAAATTTCTTCGGCTAATTCTCCATGAGGATCAATCACACACACACCTTCTCCGTTTTTTATATTTTGAGTTATTAAATTATGTAGTAAAACAGATTTACCAGTACCAGACTTACCGAGAATATACATATGTTGGCGACGGTCTTTTCTTTTTATACCAAAAATAGTATTTGTATTACGAAAATTAGTTCTCGCAAAATAAGTTACATCTTTATTGTTAGGAATTTCATTATCCATAAATCTTCTTTATTATACTCTATTTAAATTAATCCTAAAAGCCTATCTAAGAATTGACTCCTCTTCTGATATCAGGCGAGAAGCTTCTTCTTCAGTCTTGGCATAAAACCTTCTAGATGAATTCAAAACCTCTTCTTTGTAAGAGGGGTGCGTCGAAGGAAAAACCTCTAATGTTTCAGAAGAAAAAGGATCATAACTCTCACCATCTATAATCATTTTTATATAAAATTCTCCAGTGCCAAGGTTAATCATATCTTTAACATCAAATATCGGGGCGAATTCTGGTCTCAATTTAGTAGCATCGTCTCCCCCAACCCTAAACAAAATAATAGTGCCAATATTACCGAGAACTGCTTGCTCTATCTTTTGAGACAATTGTCCAACATATTGATGAGCAACAGTTAAATTTATCCCATACTTTCTAGATTCTGAAAGAATATTTTCAAAAGTATCTGTAATTATATTATTAAACTCATCAATGTAAAGATAAAAATCCCCTCTTTCTCCTACGTTTAACTTTGCTCGAGACATACCGGCTTGTTTAATTTTAAGCATAAACAACCCTCCCAAAAAAGACGACATCTCATCTCCTATTTTACCTTTTGCCAAATTTATAAGAAGAATTTTTTTATCATTCATAATCTTTTCAATATCAATCTTATTTTCTTTTTGACCAAAAATATTAGCAAGCATTGGGTTAGATAAAAATTGCCAAAGCTTGTTCACGATTGGAATGACAACCTCGGAATCATATTTCTTTGACCATTCTTCGTATTCTTCTTTCCAGAAATGACGAACCATGTCATCCGAAATATTTTCTATTACTTTTTCTCGATAATCTCGATCTATAAGAATTCTAATCATACCTCTCATTGTTTCATTTTTACAATCCAAAAGAGCTAAAACAGAAAAACGAATAACATGTTCTATTCTTGGGTTCCAATCATTACCAAATTGTTTTTGTAAAATTTCAACTATACTTTGAGCAAACTGATGCTTAAATGTCGGATCTACTTTAGCAAAAGGATTAAACGAAACAGGAAATCCTGAGTCTTCTGGGTTAAAGACGCAAACGTCATTAACTCTATTCTTGGGAATAAAATCTAATATTTCTTCTACTAATTCACCATATGGATCTATAACACAGACCCCTCGTCCATAAGCAATATCTTGTCGAATCATGACTTCTTCTAGTTTTGATTTACCAACTCCAGACTTTCCAACTATATAGATGTGACGCCTTCTGTCGTTTTGATTAATACCAAAAACAAATCTTTTTTCTTCTAGAGCTGCTACATAATTTGTTCTACCTATAAAAACTGTTTGACTGGGATCTGCCTTGCCTAATGTGGGAAGGTTTGGAGGTGGTGGTGCATATTTTATTGTTTGAATTTTGTTTCCTTTGTTTAAAGGCATATTTTATATTGTAACATTTAAAAGAAAAAATAGTTAATTTTGACTTGCAAAATTTTTAAAATAAGTTAATATATTAATGTTTAGTTAAGAATATATGGGCCCTTAGCTCATCTGTAGCGCCTCGTAAAAGCAACAGGTAAACTAAAAAGGTTCAAGTTTTGTAAATAAGTTATATGGGCCCTTAGCTCATCTGGTAGAGCACCTCATTTGCAATGAGGGGGTGGCAGGTTCGAGTCCTGTAGGGTCCACCATGTTAAGAAAAACAGCACCTACGTGCTGTTTTTTAGTTCTGGAAGGCGGAGCGGTGTTTTTTCTACAGATAAAACCGCGAGCCCTGGTTGTAAAATTTTTGTTGTGACGACAATAAAATTATTCCTGACCACAACCAAAAAGCACTTACATATTTTGTGAATGCTTGGAGTAAAATATTTAGTGACTTGTGACACACTTTTGTT
>CAZBHU010000037.1:0-5605 GCA_964492035.1 uncultured Candidatus Saccharibacteria bacterium | reverse complement strand
AAATTTTCCAGAACCATTTGGATTAGAAATATAGAGATGTGAAATTGCGCTCGATTGAGTTTTCATGGGTTGTCCGTGAGCTGATATTTTTTCTAAAGCAGAAGCCAGCCCTTCTGGATATCTTGTCAAAAGCGCAGCAGAGGCGTCAGCAAGAAATTCTCTTTTTCTAGAAATAGACAGTTGTAGTAATGTTGCTGCGATTGGAGCCAAGATAGCCGCCAAAAGCCCCACAATGAGCATGATTGCGTTTCCACCCTCCTTATCGTTGTCACGCCCACCTCCAAAAAAAGACATTCTGATAAGCATATCTGAGACAATTGAAATTAGTCCTACTAGCACGACAGCAACTGTCATCAATAACATATCTCTGTTCCCTATGTGACTCATTTCATGAGCTACCACCCCTTCAAGCTCGTTTTTATTCATTGTTGCCAACAGCCCCGTTGTCACAGCGATAACAGCATGATTTTTGTTTCTTCCTGTTGCAAATGCGTTTGGGGCTGAATCTTCTATGACATAAATCTTTGGCATTGGTAGTCCTGCTGTAATAGCAAGATTTTCTACGATTGTATAAAAATCAAAATATTTTTCTCTTGTCGCCGGATGAGCTTTTGCTAAAGACAATGCAATTTTATCTGAATACCAGTAGCTTATAATATTCATGCCGATGCTAAAAATTACGAATAAATACAAAATGCTCGGATTGTCGTATATTCTAGAAAAAACAAAACCTATTAAAATAAGGATTATTAAAAAGATAGACATCAGCAACCATGTCTTTCTAATATTTTGTCCTTGATGTGAATATAATGTTGTCATATTAATTAATTATTATTGGTATTAAAATATTTTTATCGTTTTCTGGTAAACCAGAAGCGTTGTCGTTGTGAATTTCGAGATAATAAGACCCCGAGTCTAAACCAAATAAATCTAAAGTTCCATCAAACATAACTGGATCACTAGTCATCCAATCAGACTTGGCTGTAGCATAACTTCTCAATACTATATTTTTGTTTTTATCTAAAATATTTATCAAAATATTTGCTTCAAAAAAATAACCTCCTTTAACCACACCATTATATGAAATTCTACCTTGAACCTTATCGTATGGTTTTATATTGAAATAAACCAAATCATCTTTGTTGCCAAGAATTCCATCGTCTTTGTTATCAATCACTTCGCTTGATTTTTCTTCTACCATCTTTGCCTCATCGGGTTTTTCAAATTGCCGAGAAATCACAAGAACAAGCGCTGTCACCATCATCGCTACGAAAATAAATATGTATAATTTTGATTTTTTATCTTCTGCCATATGTAAATTATGCTTTACCAACTACCACCACCACCTCCTCCACCACCTCCTCCAGAACTTCCACTAGATGTTCCAGATGATCCCCCATCCCCAGACCCCGAACTGCTAGGCGTAGAAGAAATAGAAGAAGTTAAAACAGTATCAAAAATTGATAAATTTTTTCCAAATGAAACAACATTAAAATTAGAACCACCATTCTCAAACCACTCAGGCTCAGATTTATAAACATCTTCAAATTCTTTTGCCCATAATTCTTCTACTTCAAAAACTATCGCGTAAGGAAGAAGAGTTTCAAAAGTCTCAGGTTTTTTCTCAGGTGCATTGTGAAAAGCCAATCTGTCTTTTTCTGCAATTTGTAAATATTCTTTAAGACCCAATAAGTATTCTTCCATCGCTACCCCCTTTTTTGTTTTTGCTGGCATTAGCAAATGGAACATAATAGCAATACCTAGAGAGAAAATAAAAGAAGCAACAAGAATAATGACTGTAACTGCATCTTTTTCAAAGAAGAACCCCATAACAAAATCTACAAAATAAAAAGAGAAGAAAACAATAGGAATTATAAGCACGACTCCAAGTTTTATATTTTTTGGTAAAAAAGAATAGTATTTTTTTCTCAAAAGAGAATCAACCACTTGCCCTGAAATTTTAGGAACTGATTTATAAAATAAATTATTTAAAGCAGAAAGCATTGTCACTCCTCCAACTGTCGGATTGTCACCAAAAATAGTTATTATTATTTCTTTGTCAAAATTATTATCAAGAAATCCTACTTCAACCAAAAGAGTTATTTCATAATCTTGTTTATAAGAAGACCCCAACAATTTAGTCTCAACTGGTTTAATCTTGATAAATCCACGAATAGCCAAATCAATAATTTGTGCGGAAATACTTCTTGCTTTAATTGATTCGTGTATTATTCCACCTATTTCTATGGGACTTAAGTCTTTTGGGGCAGTATACTCTGGCTTAATAATCTCAGCCCCCTTTGGATCTCGTCCTCTTTTAAGCCATCGATAAAACATTATCCCCCAAATAACCAACGACAAAATTACTGGCCAAAAAGTGCTTATTATCACAAGAAAAACACTATCTGTTTTACGTTCGTATTCAAGGACTGCCCCTTTCTCAAAAGAAACCGCAACGGTTACCCCCTCCCCTTTGTTTAACTGACGATCTACTCGAAATGTTTTTTCATCAAAAACAGTACAAGGTGATTTACTCCCTATCGGTCCGTAGTAGCATTTCCTTTCTTTAGGAAAAACATCTTTTGGTAAAGTGACTTTAACCTCAGAAGATTCGATTGGTATCCCCCATTCATTTCCCGTGACATTCCAATATATTTCATCAAACTCATCATAATAATCAATGGCTCCCAAAACTTTGTATGTTATGTTGTAAATTTTCTCCCCAGAAATAATCACATCTGCATCTCCGATTTTTATGCTTAAAACTCTATCTTTTACACCTGTCGTAAACTTATAAGGTTTATTATCTTTATCTAAAACTGACAAAACCTCTATTTCAAGACTTTCGTTATCTTTGTTTTTAAGAGGAATATCTCTATAAATTCCATGCCTAAGAGCACCTTCAAAATCATAAGTTATCTTTTCTGTGATCAGCAAAGAAGAATCAGGAAAAACTCCAATTTCTGAAGTAAAATTTCTTATGATTTCTGCATTTACAAACGATGGAAAAACAAAGAGAATACCACTGGCGATAAATGCAATAAATGGTGCTACTTTTTTCATTTCTAAATTAAAACTTAACTTGAACGGGTTCTTTTTCTATACTATCTTGTTCGAGTTCAAAGAAATCCTTCTTCATAAACTTAAACATTTTAGCGATTAAATTACCGGGGAAGGTTTCAATTTTGATATTTAATTCTCTAACATTTCCATTGTAGAATCTTCGAGCAGCCTGTATTTTATTTTCGGTATCAGCTAGCTCGTTTTGAAGTTGCAAGAAATTGGTATTCGCTTTTAGCTCTGGGTAACTCTCTGAAATGGCAAACAAAGATTTCAATGTTCCGGTTAGAGCGTTCTCAGCTTGACCTTTTTCTTCTATGCTTCCTGCTTGCATTGCTTTTGATCGTGCTTCGCTTACTTTTTCAAAAGCTTCTGACTCATGAGTGGCGTACCCTTTAACGGTGCTTACTAAATTGGGAATCAAATCATATCTACGCTTTAGTTGGACATCAATATCAGCCCAAGCTTCATCTGCCCTTGTTCGAAAAACAACAAAACCATTGTATTTGTAAATTAAAAACAAAACCAAAGCAACTACTATTCCTAATGCTATATACATATATAATTTAAAAAATTAAAATAATAAAACGACTAGTAAGATTAATGTTTACTCTCTATATTTTACCAAAAAACAAGTATTTTTGCTAGAATATTATAAGCTTATTTTATAATGATAGTTTACCAAAAACAAAAATATTCCGGACGCCCCGGAATATTTTTGTTTTTTAATTATTTTTTCTTTTTACCTTTATCTTGCCAACCCTTAACCATAACCAATATTGGGCTTGCAAAGAAAATTGATGAGTATGTACCAAAAATCATTCCAACCGTTAGTGTAATCGCAAACAATTTAGTACTTGAAGGTCCGAAGAAAACAAGAGCTAATAGCACCAAAATAGTTGTTAGAGAAGTAATTATTGATCTTGTATAAACCTGACTCAAACTCTTCCCTACTATTTCATCAAAAGGTTTTGACTGCATGTGTCGAATATTTTCCCTTATTCGATCAAACACGACTATTGTATCAGAAACAGAAAGACCTAAAACTGTAAGTATTGCTACGACAAACAAAGTGTCAGCATCTCTACCCATCAAATTACTAAAGACAGCAAAGAATCCAACGGAAATTATTACATCATGAACCAAAGCAGACACAGCAATTAAACCATATTTCCAAGAAGAAACAGGCTTAGAAACTTTTCTAAACGAAAAAGCTATCCATAGGATAATACCTAGCGCTACAAGTATAAATGATAAAATAGATTTCCTAACAAGCTCTGCCCCAACAGAAGGACCAACAGAAGTAAAGCTGGTTTCAACCGCACCCTCTCCAAGCGCTTTCAGAACTAACTCCTTTTCATCGTTGGAGATATCTTTTGTTTTTAAACTATACCCATTATCTCCGACTGGCTGGATTAAAGCCTCCCCTAATTCTAGGTCTTTTAGAGAATTTTCAATCTCTACTTTTTCTGGTTTTATTCCGGTATATTCAACTTCTAAAAGAGATCCTCCCCTAAAATCTATACCAAAATTTATTCCCCAAAAAACGATCACAGAAACAGACAAAGCAACAAGCACCGCAGAAATACTAACAAATATTTTTCTATATTTTATTATAAACATGTTATTTAGAAACTACTTCAGAAGAAGATAGTGATTTAGCGTTGGTAAAACCCGACCCAAACAGAAAGTTAATAAACCCATTTCTCTTCTGAAAATTTAGAGAATAGAGGAAAAGTCTAGTGACAGTAATTGCAGAAATCATAGACACAAGGACCCCGATCAAGAATGTCAATGCAAATCCCTTGATAAGAGAAGTTCCGAACCAAAACAGAATTAAAGATGTTATTATGCTTGAGATATTTGAATCTCGAACTGAATGCCAAGCTCTCTTGAATCCGTGTGAAATTGATTCTGAAACATCATCTCCGCTACGAAGTTCTTCTTTCATTCTTTCAAAAATCAAAACATTGGCATCAACAGCAACACCTATTGAGATTATAAATCCAGCTATACCAGCGGCTGTTAAAGTTACTGGTATAATTTTAAATATTGATAATACTGTTACAATATAAATAGAAAGTGCTATTACAGCTAGAAATCCTGGTAATCGATACCAAAAGACTAAGAAAATCGCAACAGCTAATAATCCTATTATTGCAGCATTGATACCAGCAGTCGTAGCTTCATCCCCCAGAGATGGACCAATGGTTTGCGTTGAGATCAAGCTAATAGGCACTGGTAAAGCTCCTGAGTTCAATCTTCCTACCAATGTTTTTGCCTCAACCGCTGTAAAGTTTCCAGAAATTTGAGCTTTTCCACCAGAGATAGCTTCGTTAACCATGGGTACTGAAATAGGCATTCCATCCAAAAAGATAGCTACTGTTTTATTTATATTTTCACTCGTTATTTTCTCAAATAGTTGAGCTCCTTCTTCGTCGAATTGCAACGACACAATGGCCTCTCCTGTTGTCTGATCAAAATCAAGAGTTGCTTTATCTAAAAATCTTCCCGTTAGTTCTGTTCTAGTATAAACATCATCATA